>JBBQBW010000312.1:0-4210 GCA_038318025.1 Burkholderiales bacterium
GGCGAGGATCGACAGCAGCGACATCAGCGCCGACACGCCGAACGAGGCACGGAAGCCGATGTTGTCGGCGAGGATGCCGCCGATCGAGGGCCCGCACACGGTGGCGACCATGATCGCGCCGATGAAGAGGGCGAAGCCCTGGGCGCGGTTGGCTTGCCCGGTGCGGTCGAGCACGTAGCCCTGGGCGGCCACGAACACCATCGCGTAGCCGAGCGCGCAGAGCGAGCGCCACAGCAGCAGGTCGTAGAGGTTGAAGGCGAGCGAGGTGGCGACGAAACCCACGGTCGCCACCGCCGCGCCGATCAGTATCGCGCGCCGCCGCCCGACGCGTTCGCTCCAGCTGCCGAGGTAGGGCTGGCCGAGCGCCACGATCAGCATGAACAGCATGATCGGCAGCCCGATCACCACCTGGGGGGAAATGCCGGGGATGTCCACCAGCAGCTGGTTCACGTAGGTCGGCAGGTACGAGCGCGTCATCTCCTCGGCGAGGATGAAGGCGAAGAGCGGCGCGCGGATGCGGTTCAGGTTCATCTCGTCGCCGCTCGCCCCGGGCGCCGCGGCGCCGAAGCGGAAGCGCGCTCGCAGCGTCTCCAGCGCCTCGGCGGCGGGGCGCAGCTGCTCGCGTCGCACGCCGACGGCACTGCGCAGTTTCTGGTCGAGCTCCCCGGCGATGGACTCGTAGCGGACGTTCAGGTGGTCGACGGCGCTGTCGATGCGGCGCAGCAGGCGCCCGATCTCGTCGTTGGCGCGCGTGCGTGCCGTGGCGGTGAAGTCGCCCGAGCGGATGCGCTGCACCTGCTGGGAGAACTCCCCGAGCCCCGAGGCGAGCCGCGCGCCCGCCATGAAGTTCAGCAGCTCGAGCGTGAAGAACAGCGACACCACCAGCACTACCACCACGTCCAGCAGCACCTCGAGGAGCACGTTGTTGATGAACTTGCCGTCGATGCTGATGTGCAGCATCCCGAGCGGCCGGTCCGAGGCGATCTGCATCGAGACGAAGAACTGCTCGTCCACCTTGGCGGCTTTCCAGCTGGCGGTGGGATCGAGGCCCACGGCGAGCACCGAGGGCTGGCGGAAGTAGGCCCGCGCGCCGACCGGCTCCTTGCCGTGGTTGTAGAGCACCCGGCCCTCGAGGTCGGTGACCGCTGCGAAGTCGAATTCCGGGTTGTCCTCCACCACCCCGCGGAAGGTCTGCTCCACGCCATAGAGCTGGTCGAAGGGCACGCCGTAGCCGGTGGCCTTCAATATCAGCGCGCGCACCGAGGCGGCGACGGTGGCGGCCTTCTGCTCGGTCTCCGGCACCAGCTCGCGCTCGAACACCCGGTGGGAATAGTAGGAGACCACGGCGAGGGCCACCACCACGCAGAGCATGATCACGCTCGCCAGGCGCCAGTAGACCCGTCCGAGGTAGTTTTTCTCGAACATCAGCCCACGGCGTCCAGCTGGGCGCGCACGCCGTCGATCGATTTGTTGGCGTCGGCAAGTGAGCCGCGCAGCTGGCCGAGCGCTTCGTCGAAGGCGGAGCCGGAGGCCGGGGCAGGCGCTCCCGGCGACTCGAGGCGGCTGGTGGCGGTTTCGAGCGCGTGCAGGTCGCGCTCGAACCTGCGGATCACCACGATCAGGGCGAGCGGGGCGATCAGCGCGATGCCGATGAAGGAGACCAGCGCGGCGATGAGGATCTCGCGCCCGGCCACGGCCGCGGCGCGATCGACTTCCTCGCGGGAGTAGCGCAGGCCCACGTGCCCGACAGTGAGGTTGAAGGCGTTGCGTACCGAGATGCCCGCAATGTGCTCCTCGGCGCCCTCCACGCCCCACTCGTTGCCCTTCGAGCGGTTGGCGGTGGCGATCCACGTCGCGGGGACCTTGTCGTTCACGCTCGCGAGGTCGCTGCTGTAGAGGATCTTGCCGTCGGTGTCGAAGACGTCGATGCCCTTCACCAGGCGGTCGCTGGTCTTCTCGCGCTGCACCAGCTGGGCGAGCTGGGAGAGCTCGGCGAACTGCATGCCGACCTGGAGGGAGGCGAGCACGCTGTTCTCGATGCCCCGGCCCACGAGCAGCACGCGCGTCTTGGCGATGCCCGCGATGGTGCTCTTGTACTTGAAGTAATTCAGGAACGCGGCCATGCCGACGGCAAAGAAGCTCACCACCAGTGCCACGCAGATGAATCGGAAGCGGATCGTCCCCATTCCTGAAGCCCCTTGAAGCTCCCATGCAGCGCGCCGGGAGCGATGTTATCACGAAGGTTTGCGTAAACCCTAAGGGAAACCGCGTAAGTGGTTGTCCTTGTGAGTTTTTTCCCAGCCCCCTGCCCCGTTTTTGTGCTAGGTTTAGTCTGACGCCCCGCCATCCATGCGCGGGGTGCAGGGGAAGGAAATGAAAAGCCCGAAACACGGGATTCCACCGGCCGCCGACGTTTCGCCGGGCGATACCGACCGTACGGTCTTCGATCCGAATTCGCCAGCCCACCGCGTGAGCGCGACCGAGTTGGGGATCGATCGCACCCTCTCGGACAAGGCCGGCTCCCATGGCTTCCTTGACGACAAGACGGTGGTGCAGCGCAACGACGACAAGACCTTGGTGGAGAAGGCGCTCAACCACGCCGGGGGCGAGGAGCCGGCGGGCCACGAGCCGCGCCGCGCCATCACCCCCAAGCCCGCCGCGCAGGACATCACGCTGCCGGTCGGCTTCCGCCTCTTCGAGTACCGCATCGACGGCATCCTCGGCCAGGGCGGATTCGGCATCGCCTACGCCGCGACCGACGTGAACCTCAACTCCAAGGTCGTGATCAAGGAATACCTGCCGGAGGAGTTCGCCTACCGCACCACCGACAATACGGTGTCCGCGCGGGCCGACGAGGACCAGGACTTCTACCAGGGCGGCCTCGACAGCTTCCTCGTGGAGGCGCGCACGCTGGCCACCTTCCGCCATCCCAACATCGTGCGCGTGGCGCGCTTTTTCGAGGCGAACCGCACCGCGTACATGGTGCTCGAGTACGAGCGCGGCCAGTCGCTCAAGGCGTGGCGCAAGAAGCACGAGAACGTGACCGAGCCGGAAATCGTCTCGCTGCTGGCGCCGCTGCTGGACGGCCTGGCGACGGTCCACCGGGCGGGCTACCTGCACCGCGACATCAAGCCCGACAACATCTACGTGCGCGACGAGGACGGCAGCCTCGTGCTGCTGGACTTCGGCGCCGCGCGCCAAACCGCGGTGGAGCGCGCCGAGATCGGCAACGTGGTCACCCCGGGCTACGGTCCCATCGAGCAGTACGCCGGCGGCGGCCGCCAGGGACCCTGGACCGACATCTACGCGATGGGCGCCACGCTCTTCTGGCTGATCACCGGCAAGAAGCCGATCGAGGCGCCCGGCCGGCTCGCCGACCCGGACCCGCTGCCGTCGGCCGAGCTGATGGGCAAGGGCAAGTACAGCTCCGAGTTCCTGCGCGCCATCGACTGGGCGCTCAAGATGCACCCCAGCGACCGCCCGCAGGACGTCGAGCAGTTCCGCTCCATGCTGTTCTCCTCGCACGCAGGGGCGCTGGGCCTCGAGGAGGCGCTGCGCAAGGGCACCGACGAGGACGCGCTGCCCGGCAACGAGACCTGGGCCACGGCGCTCGCCTCGCCCCGGCTCCTGAAGAGCCGCATCGCGCGCATCGCGCGCGGCCTGTGGCGTCCGGCTTCCTGGCCGATCGCCGCCAAGATGACGATCGCGATGGTGGCCACGGCGCTGGCGCCGATGATGATCACCGCGTACTACAACCTCGACCGCACCCAGGACCACGTGGCGCGGGTGGAGCTGCGCAACCTGGAGCAGCTGTCCCAGAGCACGGCCGGGCGCATCTCCCAACTTCTGGGCGACAGCCGCAACCTCGCCGACTACGTGGGCACCGACGACGATTTCGTGGGCTACCTCTCCAAGCCGAGCAAGGAAGGCACCCAGGCGATCCTGAGCAAGCTGCAGGGGCTGGTGCGCTCCAACCAGGACCTCCAGTTCGCGATGGTGATGGACGTGGAGGGCAACGCCGCCGTGGCCACGGATCCGGCGGTGATGGGCCGGAACTTCAAGTTCCGCGAGTACTTCAAGCAGGCGATGCAGGGGCGCTCGCACATGACCGGCATCGTCGTGGGCGCGGTGGCGGGCGCGGCGGGGATCTTCTACTCGCGCCCGGTCAACAGCGCCGAGGGCAAGGTGATCGGCGCCGTGGTGCTGCGCA
>JBBQBW010000313.1:0-4209 GCA_038318025.1 Burkholderiales bacterium
CCGGTGAAGAAGATGTTCCTGCCGGACCGCTACATCAAGGGCGAGTGCCCGAAGTGCGGCACCAAGGACCAGTACGGCGACTCGTGCGAGAACTGCGGCGCGGTCTACGCGCCCACCGACCTGAAGAACCCGGTCTCGGCGCTCACGGGCGCCAAGCCGGTGCTGAAGAAATCCGAGCATTTCTTCTTCAAGCTGTCGGACCCGCGGTGCGTGGAGTTCCTGCGCGGCTGGACCCAGGACGGCAAGCTCCAGCCCGAGGTCTCCAACAAGGTGCTCGAGTGGCTCGACGGCGGGCTCAACGACTGGGACATCACC
Source organism: Burkholderiales bacterium (assembly GCA_038318025.1). GTDB lineage: Bacteria > Pseudomonadota > Gammaproteobacteria > Burkholderiales > Usitatibacteraceae > Usitatibacter. The sequence goes on from JBBQBW010000313.1 coordinate 316, forward strand.
CGCGACGCGCCCTACTTCGGGATCGAGATCCCCGGCGCCCCCGGCAAGTACTTCTACGTGTGGCTCGACGCGCCCATCGGATACCTCGCCTCGCTCAAGAATTACCTGGGCAAGAAGGGGCAGGACTTCGACAAGTACCTCGCCGACCCGAAAGTGGAGCAGATCCACTTCATCGGCAAGGACATCATCTATTTCCACACGCTCTTCTGGCCCGCGATGCTGCACTTCAGCGGCCGCAAGGTGCCGGACAACGTCCACGTCCACGGCTTCCTGCAGCTGTCGGGCGAGAAGATGTCCAAGTCCCGCGGCATCTCGGTGAGCCCGCAGAAGTACATCGAGATGGGCCTGAATCCCGAGTGGCTGCGCTACTACCTGGCCGCGAAGCTGAACGCCCGGGTCGAGGACCTGGACTTCAACCCCGACGACTTCCTCGCCCGGGTCAATTCCGACCTGGTGGGCAAGTACGTGAACATCGCCTCCCGCGCCGCGGGCTTCATCGGCAAGCGCTTCGGCGGCAAGCTGACCGAGGAGCCGCTGTCGGCCGGACGGGAGCTCAAGCACAAGATGCGCGGCAACCTCGCCGCCCCGGCGCCCGACGACGAGCAGGCCCCGGCGATCCTGTTCGAGGTTCGCAGCTTCGCCGACGCCATCGCCGCCGATTTCGAGACCCGGGAGTTCAGCAAGGCGATCCGCCAGATCATGTTCCTCGCCGATCGCGTGAATCAGTACGTGGACGAGCAGAAGCCGTGGGAGATCGCCAAGGAGGCGGGCCAGGACCCGGCGCTGCAATGGTTCTGCACGCTTTACCTCGAGCTCTTCCGCATCCTCACCATCTATCTGAAGCCGGTGCTGCCGAAGCTGGCCGAGGACGTCGAGGAATTCCTGGGCGTGAAGCCGCTCGCCTGGGAAGACGTGGGCACCCCCTTGAAGCCCGGCCATGGCGTCCAGCCCTACCGGCACCTCGTCTCGCGCATCGATCCGAAGCAGATCGACCAGCTGCTGGAGCCGCCCGCCGACCCGAAGGCCGAGGCGCCCAAGGCGGCGGCCGCTGCCGCCGATGCGCCGGAGTTCAAGCTGGAGCCGGTGGAGCCGCCCAAGCCGCCGGTGATCCTCCCGGTGGAGGACACGATCTCCATCGACGATTTCGTGCGCATCGATCTCAGGGTCGCGCGCATCGTCGATGCGGAGCTGATCGCCGATGCCGACAAGCTGCTGAAGCTCACGCTCGACATCGGGCTGGAGAGCAGCCGCACGGTGTTCGCCGGGATCCGCTCCGCCTACACCCCGAAGGACCTGATCGGGCGCCTCACGGTGATGGTAGCCAACCTGGCGCCGCGCAAGATGCGCTTCGGCGAATCCCAGGGCATGGTGCTGGCGGCGGGGGACGGCGGCTCGATCTACCTGCTGGCGCCGGACTCGGGCGCGATGCCGGGCATGCGCATCAAGTAAAAAAATCGCCCGCCGGATTTCTCCGGCGGGCGCTCGCAAGTGCGCCTTGCGGGTTGAAGCAGAGGGGCCCATGCAAGCCCGACCACAGAGCCCATCTTTCCCTGTTTCAACCCGGCGGCCTGTGATCGGCTTCACACAAAACCCCGCCCGGCGAATACCGTTGTATTCGAGACCAATACGGTTGTAACCACATGCCCACCCGCAAAGCCCTGGTGCCGCCTCCCTACGCTGTCGACCGCGAAACCCTCGAGCGCGAAGTCTCCGTGGACGTGTTTCGCGCAAGCGGCCCCGGCGGCCAGCACGTGAACCGGACCGAGTCGGCGATCCGGCTCACCCACGCGCCCTCGGGCGTGGCGGTAGCCTGCCAGGAGTCGCCCTCCCAGCACCGCAACCGCGACATCGCGTTCGAGCGCCTGGCCGAGAAACTGAAACGGCTGAACCACGTGCCGGTGAAACGGGTGGCGACCAAGCCCAGCAAGGCGGCGAAGCGGCGGCGACTCGAAACCAAGAAGCGCGAGGGCGCCATCAAGGCCCGGCGCGGCAAGGTGCGCGGCGATGAGTGAGCGCGTGGCGCGCCGGCTGGTGGTGCACGGCCACGTGCAGGGCGTCTTCTATCGGGAGTCGATGCGCCGGGAAGCGCTGCGCCTGGGGATCGCGGGCTGGGTCCGCAACCGCGCCGACGGTACCGTGGAGGCCCATGTCGAGGGCACGGCCGCGGCCCTCGAGGCGATCTTCGCCTGGGCCGGCCGCGGGTCCGCGGAGGCGCGGGTCACGCGGGTGGAGGCGGCCGACGCCGCGCCCGAAGGCGCCGCGACGTTCGACAAGCGCCCGACTGACTAGGCCTCGCGTCGGGCCCGCATCCCGCTACTCGCCCTTCAGAAGGCCGGAGGCCGCCAGCGCCTTCAGCTTGGTCTCCTCGGAGCGCATGAACGCGGTGAACTGTGCCGGATCCATCGGCCGCACCTCGGACCCCAGCTCCTGCAGGCGCTTCCTCACCGCGGGATCGGCGAGCGCTTTGGCGAGCGCCTGGGCCAGGGTCGCGATCACGGCCGGGGGCGTCTCGGCCGGGGCGAAAAGGCCGCTGGGCGTGACGCCCTCGAAATTGGTGATGCCAAGGTCGGTGAGCGACGGGACGTCGGGCAGGTCCACCACCCGGTTCTTCCCCAGGGCCGCCAGGGCGCGCAACCTGCCGCCCTTGATCTGCGGCAGCGAGCTCGAGGTCTGGTCGACCATGCTGTCGACCTGTGAGCCCACCAGCGCCACGATCGCCGGCCCCGAGCCCTTGAACGGAATCACGTTGAGGTCCACCTTGAGCGCCTGGCGCAGTTGCAGGATCGCGATGTGGTTGGTGGTGCCGTTGCCGGAATGGGCGATGGAGACCTTGCCCGGGTTCGCCCGCGCATGGGCGAGCCAGGCCCGGAAGTCGGCGTGGGGGCTCGCCGCCGGCACCTCGAGGATCAAGGGGGTCACGGCCATCATCCCCACCGGAGTGAAGGAGGCGAGGCTGTAGGGCGGGTTGGGGATCAGCAGCGGGCTCACGATCGAGGTGCCGGTCGTCCCCGCCACCAGCGTGTAGCCATCCGGCGGGGACTTGGCGACCGCATCGCTGCCGAGCGCCCCGCCCGCGCCGGCGCGATTCTCGATCACGAACGGCTGGCCCAGCTCCCTCGCCATCGCTTCGCCGATGAGGCGCGCGGTGACATCGAGGTTTCCGCCGGGCGCGAACGGCACGATGACCTTCACCGGCCTGGCGGGGAATGCCTGTGCGGCGGCGGGCCCGGCCACGAGGGCCGCGGTGCAGATCGAGGCGAGGGCGAGCAGGGTACGTCTCTTCACGGTCATTCCTTTCAGGTTTTCCAGTCGAGCCATTCGACGACGCCGCGCCCCATCACCCACTCGAGCGCATCGGGGTCGAGGAACGGCATCTCGTCGGTGAACATCGTGATCGCCTGGCGGTAGGTGCAGGGCAGGCGCGTAAGGTCGGTGCCCCAGAAGACGCGGCGCGGTCCGAACGCCTCCACCACGCGCTCCACGTAGCCATGGAGGCCTCGATACGGATACGCCTCGCCGCTGTAGCACGGCAGCGCGCTCGCCTTCGCGGCGACGTTGGGAAGCGCCGCGAGGGCAAGGAGATGGTCGAGGTCACGGAACGCGTGGGCATCCTTCTCGCCATTCACCAGCCCCAGGTGGTCGATCACGAGTTTCAACCGCGGATGCGCGCGCGCGATGGGCTCGAGGCGACCGAGGTAAGCCTGGTGCAGCAGGACCATCACGGGCAGGTCGAGCCTCTCGGCCTCGCCCCACACCCAGTCGAAGCGCCCGTCGAGGAACGGCTGGCGCAGCAGGGGCGTGTGGAACGAGAAGCGCAGGCCGAGCATGCCGGGTTCCCGCCATCTGGCGAGCGCCTCGCGGGCGCCGGGCGCGTCGGGATCCAGCCGCCCCATC
>JBBQBW010000314.1:0-4202 GCA_038318025.1 Burkholderiales bacterium
GCCGGCCGTGCGCATGTAGACGACCAGCACGTCGGCCTCGGGGCCGTTGGTGATCCACATCTTGTTGCCGTTGGCGACCCAGCGGTCGCCGCGCTTCTCGGCGCGGCAGGCCATCGAGCCCACAACGTCGGAGCCGGCGCCAGGCTCGCTCATCGCCAGCGCGCCCACGAACTCGCCCGAGCAGAGCCGCGGCAGGTACTTGCGTCGTTGCGCTTCGCTGCCGTTGAGGTAGAGGTTGTTCACGCACAGGTTGGAGTGCGCGCCATAGGAGAGCCCCACCGAGGCCGAGGCCCGGGAGACCTCTTCCATGGCGACCACGTGGGCGAGGTAGCCGAGGCCGGTGCCGCCGTGCTCCTCGGGCACCGTCATGCCCAGGAGGCCGAGCTCGCCCAGCTTGGCCCACATGTCCGCGGGGAACTCGTTCTGCCGGTCGATCTCCGCGGCCCGGGGCGCGAGCTCCTGGTCGCACATGCGCTTCACCGTGTCGCGCAGGGCGTCGAAGTCCTCGGTGAGGTGGGTATCGAACAGCATCGGAACTCCCCGGACTGAAGAGGCAAATTATACCGCGTCGAGGAGCCTTCCCACGGCGGCGAGCACCGCCTGCGGCTGGTCGCGATGGGGTGCGTGGCCGCAACCCTCCAGCACCAGCGAGTCGAAGCGCGGCGCCTCGCGGGCGTGGGTGCGGATGTATTCGACCTGGGACAGCGTCGAATACTCGTCCCCGGTGCCGAGGATGGCGAGGATCGGCGCGCGGATTCCCTTCACGTCGGCCTCGATCGTCCACTCCCGGAAGCGCGGGTCGAGCCAGGTGTCGTTCCAGCTGCTCCAGGCGGCATCCACGTCGTCGTGGTGACGGGCGAGCTTCGAGCGCCAGTCGGTGGTGTTCCAGGTCTCTTTGGCGCGCTCGATGCTGTCGAGGTTCGACTCCTCGACGTAGGTGATGGGCGCCATCGCCACGATGCCGGCGACCGGCCAGCGGTTCGCCCCGGCATGGATCAGCGCCATCGAGGCGCCTGTGGAATGGCCAAGGAGGAGCGGGCGCGCGATGCCGAGGCGCTCGCGCAGCGCCGGGACGACTTCCAGCGCCTCGTCGTGCATGAAGCGCAGTCCGTAGGGTTCGGTGCGCGGCTCCGAGCGGCCGAAGCCGCGGCGGGAGTAGGCCACGACACGGCAGCCGGTGGTGCGCGCGAGGAGCTGCGGGAAGTCGCGCCACATCGAGACGCTCCCCAGGCCCTCGTGGAGCAGGAGGATTTCGGGACGCCCGGGCATGGTGCCGGGAAAGTCGAGGACTTCGAGGCCAAGTTCAAACTGGATCCCCGCCTGCGCGGGGATGACGTCGCTGCGGGGACTGCGGGGAGATTGGATCCCCGCCTGCGCGGGGATGACGTCGCGACCTTCCTTGCGCGACGTCACTTCGGGGCCATGCGGATGGCACCGTCGAGGCGGATCACCTCGCCGTTCAGCACCTCGTTCTCCACGATGTGGCGCACCAGAGCCGCGTACTCGTCGGGGCGGCCCAGGCGCGGGGGGAAGGGCACCTGGGCGCCGAGGGAGGCGCGCAGCTCCTCGCTCATCCCCTGCAGCATCGGGGTGTCGAAGATGCCGGGGGCGATGGTCATCACGCGGATGCCGAAGCGCGCCAGCTCGCGCGCGATCGGCAGCGTCATGCCGTTCACGCCGGCCTTGGAGGCGCTGTAGGCCGCCTGGCCGATCTGGCCATCGAGGGAGGCGACCGACGAGGTGTTGACGATCACGCCGCGCTCGCCGCTCGCGAAGGGGGCCTGCACGCTCATCTTCGTCGCCGCGAGGCGGATCGCGTTGAAGGTGCCGATCAGGTTGATCTTCACCGCCCGCTCGAAGCTCGCCAGCGCATGGGGCCCAGTCTTGCCCACGACGCGCTCGCCGGGGGCGACCCCGGCGCAGTTGACCAGCCCGTGGATCGCGCCAAAGGCGGAGACGCACAGGTCCACGGCCGCCTGCATCGAGGCCTCGTCGGTCACGTCGCACTTCGCGAAACGGGCGTTGGGGCCGAGCTTCTTCGCGAGCGCTTCGCCCGCGTCGTTGACATCGGCCAGCAGCACCCTGGCGCCGAGGGAGGAGAGGAGGGTGGCGGTGGCGGCGCCGAGCCCCGAGCCGCCGCCGGTGATGAGGAACGCATTGCCTTTGATCTGCATCGGCGGATTTTAGCGCAGCGCCACCAGCGGCAGGTCGCGCTCCCGGGCCCACGCTTCCCAGTGCGCGGCGGGCTGCGCCCCGAACTTTTCGCGCAGGGCGTCGTGGGAGAGGACCGGAAGCGACAACGCTGCGGCCAGGCGCGCGGCGAAGTGCGGCTCGAGAGCGGCCACCGCGATCCATCCCTCGCGCGCCGGGTACAGGTTATAGCCGGCGAGCCCGCCTCCGAGGACCGCGCCGGCGGCGGTGAGGCCGTGGTCGCGGGGAAGCGCCAGTTGGGCCGCGGCTTCTGCAAGCGGCGCCGTCGCAGCCTGGGGCTGCCCGGTGCGGCCGCGTGCAATCACGAGTGCCAGCGCCGTGGAAACCGCGCGCTCGGCACCCGCCATGTCGGCGAAGAGCGTGGGCGGCATCGTCCCCGGCGCGACCAGCCCGTGACGCGCCATGTAGGTGAGGTCGTGGCCGGCAACGCCGTCGTCGGGCGGCGCGTGGCCGGTGATCGCCACGTGGCAAAGGCGCGGGTGGCGCGCGAGCGACTCCGGGTCGAGGCCGAGGCGCTGCAGCGCCTCGGGGCGCTGGGCCGTGACCAGCAGGTCCGCCCCGGCGAGCAGCGGTTCGAGGACCTCGTGGCCGTCGCTGGCCTTGAGGTCGAGCCGGCGTACCTCGATGCCGCGATGCAGCTCGCGGTACCAGCCGGGGCAATAGGTCTCGAAGGGATCGCCTGCCGGCGGCTCGACCTTGGCGACCGTGGCGCCCAGGTCGCGCAGCCGCGCGCAGGCCACCGGGCCCGGAAGGTTCAGGGCCACGGTCACGACGCGAAGTCCCTCGAGCGGTTTCATCGGGCGCGGCCACGCTAAGATGGAAGCCGCGAATTATATGGCTCCATCCCTTCCCGCTTCCGTCCGCGTCATCGTGCGCGGCTGGCTCAACTGCAACCAGGTGGTCCTGCGCGCCCCCGGCGACAACGTGCTGGTGGACTCGGGCTACTGCACCCATCGCGAGCGCACGCTGGAGCTGGTCGCCGGGCCCGCCGGCCTCGAGGGCGAGCCCCTCGAGCGCCTGGTGAACACCCATTGCCACTCCGACCACATGGGCGGCAACGCGGCGCTCGCGAGCGCCCACGGCTGCCGCATCACCATCCCGGCGGGCGAGGTGAAGCACGTGCTGCCGTGGACGCCGCAGAGCGTCTGGATGGGGCGCTTCGACCAGCGCGCCGACCCGTTCCACTTCGACGATACCCTCGAGGCGGGCGACACCTTCGAGGGCGCAGGGCTCGAGTGGGAAGCGCACGCGGCCCCGGGCCACGACATGGATGCGCTGATGTTCTTCGAGCCGATGCACCGCATCCTCATCTCCGGTGACGCGCTGTGGGAGAACGCGATGGGATTCGTGTGGCCGGAGGAGGGCCCGGACAATCCGTTCATCGCTTCGGCGCGCGAGGCCCTGGCGACCATCGAGCGGCTGCGCCCGGCGATCGTCATTCCCGGCCACGGCAAGCCGTTCAGCGACGTGGCGCGGGCCCTGGGCACCGTCCGCTCGAAGCTCGACGCCTTCGAGCGCGTGCCGGTGAAGAACGCCCGCCACGTGGCCAAGGTGATGTTCGTCTTCGCCCTCCTCGAGCGCGGCGTGATGCGGGTCGACGAGTTGCCGGAATACCTGGGGCGAGTGGGAATCTATCGCGAGTTGGCGGACCGGTTCCTCGGCGGCATGGACAACGCAGCGCTGGCCGAGTGGATTCTGGAGGACCTGCAGCGCGCGGGGGCGGTCGCGGTCGCCAATGGGCTGATGCGCCCCACGCTGGATGCCTGAGGAGGTACGTCGCTTTTGTTGGCGCTCCGACCGCCCACGTGATGATCATGGCTGGGCCACGGTCCCTCTAGGGGTTGAATGCCCGGAGGCCGTCCACATCCAGGATGCGGATGCGGCCATATTCCACTTTCAAGAGGCCCGCCCTCTCCAGCACCTGCAGCGCCTGGTTCACGCGCTGCCGCGAAACGCCGCAGAGGTAGCCCAATTCCTCCTGCGAGAGCTGC
>JBBQBW010000315.1:0-4200 GCA_038318025.1 Burkholderiales bacterium
TTCGGCATGAACCGCGTACCCGACTGGGTGCACATCCTCTCGTGCGTGCTGGTGGCGGGCGGCACCACGCTGTCGGCCTTCTGGATCCTCGCGCTCAATTCCTGGATGCATACGCCCACCGGGCACATCCTCGACGGCGCGCAGTGGATCGCGGCGGACTGGATGGAGGTGATCTTCAATCCCTCGTTCCCCTACCGCCTCGCCCACATGGTGATCGCCTCGGGGCTCACCGCCGCCTTCGTGGTGGCGGGGCTGTCGGCGTGGCGGCTCCTCGCCGCGACCGGCGACCTGGGCGCGTGGAAGACGCTGCGCGCGGGCCTGCGGGTCGGCGCGCTGCTGATCCCGATCCAGATCGTGGTCGGCGACCTCCACGGCCTCAATACGCTCAAGCACCAGCCGGCAAAGGTCGCCGCGATGGAAGCGTTGTGGCACACGCAGCGCGGCGCCCCGCTGGTGCTGTTCGCGATCCCGAACGAGCGCGAGCGGCGCAACGACTACTCGATCGAGCTGCCCTACGGCGCGAGCCTGATCCTGAAGCACGAGCTGAAGGGCGAGATCAAGGGCCTGGACGCTTTCGCGCCCGACATTCCCCCCGTGGCGCCGGTGTTCTTCGGCTTCCGCATCATGGTGGGAATCGGCGTGCTGATGCTGCTGGTCTCGTGGGCGGGGAGCTGGGCCACCCGCGGGGGACGCACGGCGCCGCGCTGGATGCTGTGGGGGGTCGCCGCGATGACGTTCTCGGGATGGATCGCGGTGCTCGCGGGCTGGATCGTGACCGAGGTGGGACGCCAGCCGTGGCTGGTGCACGGCATCCTGCGAACCCGGGACGCGGTGGGCGACATCTCCGGCGCCCAGCTCGGCGCCAGCCTCACCGGCTACATCCTGGTCTATTCCGCGATGCTGGTGGCCTACCTCATCGTCCTCACCCACCTTGCGCGCAAGGGCGCGGCCGGCGGCGACCAGCAGCCCAGCTCCCACGCGGCCACCGCGGTGCTGGCGCAGAAGAAGGGATGACCATGGACATGCCCCAGATCTTCCTCGTGCTGATGGGCCTGTCGGTGCTTGTCTACGTGGTGCTCGACGGCTTCGACCTGGGCGTGGGCATGCTGATGCCCGCGGCCGACGAGCGGGAGCAGTCGGTAATGGTCGCTTCCATCGGGCCGTTCTGGGATGCGAACGAGACCTGGCTCGTGCTCGGCATCGGCATCCTGCTCGCCGCGTTTCCCGTGGCCCATGGCATGGTGCTGGGAGCCCTCTACCTGCCGGTGGTGGCGATGCTGGTGGCGCTGATGGTGCGAGGCGTCGCCTTCGAGCTGCGCATGAAGGCGCTCGGCTTCCACCGCCAGCTTTGGGACTGGCTCTTCTGGGCGGGCTCCTTCGGCGCCTCGTTCTTCCAGGGCGTGATGCTGGGGCGCTACATCACCGGCTTCGAGGCGGGCTTCGGCTACTGGCTGTTCGCGATCGCCGTCGGCGGCAGCCTCTGCGGCGGCTACGTGCTGCTCGGGGCCACCTGGCTCATCTACAAGACCGAGGGCGACCTGCAACGCAAGGCCACGGCGTGGGCGCGGTGGGGCCTGGCCTGGGTGGGGCTGGGGGTCGCGCTGGTGAGCATGGCCACACCGCTGGTGAGCGCCACGGTGCGCGACAAATGGTTCGACTTTCCGCGCACCCTCGCACTGATGGTGCTGCCACTCGCCACTCTCGCGGCGGCCTGGTGGCTGTGGCGTTCCATCGCGCGACTCCGCGCGGGGCCGGGTGGACGCGATTGGCATCCGTACGTGGCGACGGTGGTGATCTTCACCCTCGCCTTCGCCGGGCTCGCCTACAGCATCTACCCGTACGTGGTGATCGACCGCATCACCATCTGGGAAGCGGCGGCGCATCCCTCGGCGCTCAAAGTGGTGCTGATCGGGGCCGCGGTGGTGCTGCCGTTCATCGTGTTCTACACGATCATTTCCTACCGCATCTTCCGCGGCAAGGCGTCGGCGGGACTCTACGACTGAAGGCGGCGATGCCCCGAGGACCCCGCCGCGGCGGGGTCCTCGGGGCATCGCTTCGGGCCCGGCTACTTGTGCTTCACCGCAACGGTCTTGTTCTTCGCCTTGTCCCATTTGAGCGTGAGGCGGCTGAACGTGGCGGGCTTGAGGTCATACCAGACGGGCGCGCCGCTGCCGTCCTTGTAAACCGCCTTCAGGTCGTAGGACTGGACCCGGGCGGTGGCCGGCGCGGCGAGCTTGAAGTCGCCACCGTCGCGCAGCGGCGCCTTGAGAAGCTGGCGGCCCCAGTGATCCTTGCGGGCCGGGCTCATGTAGATCTCGGTGAGCGTGTATCCGGTGCGGTTCTCGAGGGTGAAGTCGAGGAGCGACTCGGCCCCGGCGGAGGGTGCGAATGAGGCGGAAAGGAAAAGTGCGGGTGCGACGAGCCTGCGGAGCGTCTTGTTCATGGTTGTTGTCTCCCGATCGTGCGCTGCGTATGACCGTCTGCCACGCTTCGGCAGCAGCGGCCGGCTGAAGTAAAGCCGGCATAGTCTGCTCCCCGGGGGTGCGAGGGGTCCAGCCCCGGGCCGATCGCCTACTTCTCGATCAGGTGGCGCTTTTCCTTCACGTCCTTCCACTCGTCGGCGTCCGGCGGGGCGGGCTTGCGCTCCACCAGCGGCTTCCACAGCTTGGACAGCTCGGCGTTCATCGCGGTGAATTCCTTCTGATCCGCCGGCACGTCGTCCTCGGCGAAGATCGCCTCGACCGGGCACTCGGCCACGCAGAGGGTGCAGTCGATACACTCGTCTGGATCGATCACGAGCATGTTCGGTCCCTCGCGGAAACAGTCCACGGGGCACACGTCCACGCAATCGGTGTACTTGCACTTCACGCAGGACTCGGTGACCACATACGTCATGGAACGCGCCTTTTCGAAAGGAATGCCGCAGGGAGGGAGGGCGCGATTTTAGCAGAGGGGGCAGCGCGCTCCAAACCCGGCTCTTTGCCCGGAAACGGGGTTTGGCCTAAGATAAGGACATTCCAGGCCCCCAAAGCAGCAGCCCGCGGGCCGACCCCCCAAATTACCAGCGAGGCGCGCGTGAGCGAGAAGATCATCCACATCACGGACGACAGTTTCGAGCAGGAAGTGCTCCAATCCCAGACCCCGGTGCTGGTCGACTACTGGGCCGAGTGGTGCGGCCCGTGCAAGATGATCGCCCCGGTGCTGGACCAGATCGCCAGCGAGTATGCCGGCCGGCTCAAGGTCGCCAAGCTCAACATCGACGAGAACCAGGCCACGCCGCCCAAATACCACGTGCGCGGCATCCCCACGCTGATGCTGTTCAAGAACGGGACGATGGAGGCGCAGAAGGTCGGCGCGGTCTCCAAGACCCAGCTCGCGGCGTTCATTGACAGCAACATCTGAAAGCCTATAACCTGTCCTCACCCCGGCCGTTCGTCCGAACGGCCTTCCCAGGCGGTTCTGCAGCATCCCTTCCGCGGCCCGGGGCAAATCCAACAATTCCCCAGCACCTCTGGCCCGTGAAGCCTTCCGGGCCCGTCCAAAACCACTCCATCCTCAGGTAGGTCCGCGGCATGCACTTATCCGACCTCAAGCTCAAGCCCATCACCGAGCTCGTCGAAATGGCGAACACGAGCGAGCTCGAAGGCGCCAACCGCCTGCGCAAGCAGGAGCTGGTCTTCGCGCTCCTCAAGCACCAGGCCAAGAAAGGCGAAGCGATCTTCGGCGACGGCACCCTCGAGGTGCTCCAGGACGGGTTCGGCTTCCTGCGCTCGCCCGACACCTCGTACCTCGCGGGCCCCGACGACATCTACGTCTCGCCCTCGCAGATCCGGCGCTTCAACCTGCACACGGGCGACTCGATCATCGGCGAGATCCGCACGCCGAAGGACGGCGAGCGCTACTTCGCCCTCGTCAAGGTGGACACCGTCAACGGCGAGCCGCCCGAGAACGCGAAGTCCAAGATCCTGTTCGAGAACCTCACGCCGCTCCATCCCGACGAGCCGATGCGGCTCGAGCGCGACATCAAGGCGGAGGAGAACCTCACTGGCCGAATCCTCGACATCATCGCGCCAATCGGCAAGGGCCAGCGCGGCCTCATCGTCTCCCCGCCCAAGGCCGGCAAGACGGTGCTCATGCAGCACATGGCCCACGCCATCCCGGCCAACACCCCCGACGCGGTGCTGATCGTGCTGCTGATCG
>JBBQBW010000316.1:0-4189 GCA_038318025.1 Burkholderiales bacterium
CGTAGAGAGAGGGCACGAGGTCGGGCTTCGCCGCCAGCGCCTCGCGGTATTGCGCCTCGGCTTCCTCGAGCCGGCCCTGGCGCTCCAGGGCGAGGCCCAGGTTGTGGCGCGACTCCGCGTGCCGCCCATCCACCGCGACCGCGGCGCCGAAAGCGCGCTCCGCCCCCCCGGCATCGTTGCCGTCGAGGAGGCAGAGTCCCAGGCCGTTGAGCGCCGCGACGTGGCGCGGGTCGACGCGGGTGGCCGCGCGGAAGGCGATCGCTGCGTCGGCCGCCTTGCCGCCAACGCGAAACATGAGTCCCAGCGAGTGATGCACGGCCGGATCCGAGGGATCGGCGCGAACCGCGGCCGGCAGGTAATGGGCGGCGCGCGTGAGGTCGTTGTCCTCGAGCGCCATGAACCCCAGCAGGTGGAGCGCCGGCGCGAAGCCGGGGCTGCGCCGGACGATGGTCTCGCATTCGCGCGCGGCGTCGGCGCGCCGCCCCGACTCGCGCAGCGCGAGCGCCTGCTGGAAGGCCGTGCGGTCCTGCGGCGAGCCGGGATGGGCCACCCTAGCGTCCCGCGGCCGAGGTCATGAGCGCGCGCTCGTCGAACCACTCCTTGGCGTACTCGACCTGCGTGTACTCCTCGAACCATGGCCCGCCCTGGGTGAAGTGCACGAGGGCGGCATCGGCGCGTGGCGAATCGTAATCGACGAGGTGGTTCCACTTCGAGGGTAGCTCGCCGATGCGGGAGTCGTCGCCCAGCCACTTGAACTGGTGCAAGTTGAGGCCGTTCGCGGTGTTCACGTATTCGGGCGTGAGCGCCCGGCACTCGCCGCAGTTCATCAGCATCACGCTGGTCCAGTTCTTCTTCTCGTATTTGGTCTGCGGCTGGTCGAGGAACTTGGTGGTCTCCTTCGGCACGTGGTGGTGCTTGACCACCTGCACGGCAAAGCGCGCGTCGCGCAGCTCCCAGAGGCGCGCGATGTCCTCGCGCATCAGCATGTCGCAGTCGGTGAATAGCGCCCACCCCTGGTAGCCGCACAGCCACGGCACGAGGAAGCGGCTGAAGGAGAACTCGGTGGACTGGAGCGCGTTCCTCTCGCGCCCAAAGGTGCCGCGCAGGTTCTCGAGGCGCACCGGCGAAATCGCCACCGGGCGCGAGGCGTGGCGCAGGATGCTGTGGGCCAGCACGTGCCAGGCGACGACCTCCTTGGAGTCGTAGCCGATGAAGACGGGGATCGCGGGATTTTCCATTCGGGGCTCAGCGCGGATGCGCGGTGGCGAGGTCGCGGGCAAGGCGCTCGAGGGCCGGCTGCCAGCCTGCGGCACGCTCCTGCCGATAGGTGGCGAACCGAGGGAACCACGGGCTCTCGCCCGATGCCATCCAGCGCCACTCTGGCGGGGCGGGCACCAGCACCCGGCCCGCGCCGCCGGCGCCGGCACGCAGGTGCACGTTGGTGCTGCTCACGCCCGCGTAGTCGTCGATGGCGGTCATCATCGCGAGGGCATCCTCGAGGTCCTCGTTGGAACGGGAAGCGTCGTGGACGGTCATGCCGGTGGCGCTCGACAGGCGCTCCCGCTCGCCCGCGGCGGGATCGCGTTGCACCGAGATGATCGTTGCGCGCGCGCCGGACAACGCGTGCCCGAGCGCCTCGAGCGGCACCTCCTTGTAGAGGGTCTCCATGCGCTCGATCTTCGCGATCCCCGCGCGCCACGCCACGGCCAGGTACGGAGCCGGCCCGAACTGAGCGAGGCGCCCGCGCGCCGCGGCAAGGCGCGTGGGATCTGGCACCAACGCGAGGGGCGGCACCGCACTTGCGGCAGAGTCGAGCAGCAGGGGCAAGTCGCCCGCGAGCACCGCGAAACCGGGAGTGGCGGGATCCGGCGCATCGGAGATGCGCGAGAAGAGCCCGGTGCGCGCGAGCATGGTGTGCAGGCGAGGCTCGCCGGCGAATTCCACCGTGGCCCCGGCCGCGAGTAGCCGCGGCACGAAGCGCAGGAAGAACAGGATGTCGCCCAGCCCCTGTTCGCCCAGGGCGATCACGTGGGCGCCGCGCAGCGCGTGGGGCGGGGGCAGCGCGTAGGCGCGTGCGGACTGGGCCAGCGCCTGGAGGTGCTGGACGCGATTGATGCGCCCGCCGTACTCGCGCCATGCGGCGTCGAACTCGCCCAGCAGGAAGTGCACGTGGCCCAAGTTGTTGCGGGCCAGGTGGTAGTCGGGCTTCAGCTCCAGGGCGCGGCGATAGTGCGGCACGGATTCGCGCTCGCGCCCGGTCTTGTGGAACAGGTGGGCGAGGTTGTAGTGCAGCTCCGGGACGGTGGCGTCGATGCCGAGCGCCCGCTGGTAGCCCGCCTCGGCATCTTCGAGTCGGCCCAGCGTCTGGTCGCCGTTGGCGAGGTTCACCTGGGCGAGCGTGAAGCGCGGGTCGAGCTCGAGCGCGCGGAGGAAGTGCGGCCGTGCGGCGACGGCCTCGCCCAGGTCCTGCGTCACGATGCCGAGCAGGTTCCAGGCCGGGGCGAGGCGGGGATCGACCTCGAGCGCGCGCTCCACCGCATCCCGCGCGGGAGCGAGCCGCCCCAGCTCGCGCCACCCGTGGGCAAGGTTGGCCCAGGCCTCGGCGAGCCCCGGGTCCGACGCGACCGCGACGCGCAGGTGCGCCACGCCGCGGGCCCAGTGGCCCTGCTGCAGCCGGGCCACGCCGGCGGCCAGCTGCGCCTGGGCATTGGCCGGGGAGGCGGCGACCGCGGCGTCGAAGGCGGCGATCGCCTCGGCGGCGCGGCCGGCGCGATGCAGCCCGCGGCCGCGCGCGACGTGGGCAAGGGCCGGGTCCTGCGGCGCGACGGGAAGGGCGGTTCGGGGAGTGGACATCAGGGCGCGGGCGGCGGCCCAGGGAAGCTTCGATATAATTGTATAGGCGCGGCGGTCCGCGCGCATCGCCCCGCTACCGCCATGCATTCGCGCAACTTCCTCCTCTTCCAGGCTTTCTTCCGCCGCGAGATCACCAGCCGCTACGTGGGCAGCGTGAGCGGCCTGCTGTGGGCGCTCGCCAGCCCGCTCGCGCAGCTCGCGGTGCTGTCGTTCGTGTTCAGCCACATCTTCCGCGTGGCCTCGGGCCCCGCCACCCACGGCCTGCAGTTCATCACCTTCGTCGCCGTCGCCTTCTGGCCGTGGCTCATGTTCTCGGAGTCGGTGAACCGCGGCCTCACCGCCATCACCGCCAACGGCGACCTGGTGCGCAAGGTGGCCTTTCCCCACATCCTCCTGGTGGCCTCGACGGTGGCGGCGGTCTACGCGGTCAACCTGGTGGGGTTCGTCGCGGTGCTGGCGGCGCTCTCGTTCCACGACCCGGCGCTGCGGCTCTCGGGGTTGCCCGCATTCCTGCTGCTGCTGGTGCCGCATTTCGTGCTCTCGCTCGCCATCGCGGCGATGCTCGCGGCGATCCAGACCTTCATCCGCGACGTGTCCCACGTGATGGGCGTGCTGATCTCGATCCTGTTCTACGCCACGCCGATCGTCTATCCCGCGAGCCTGGTGCCCGAGGCGATGTCCGCGGTGCTCACGGCCAATCCGCACGCCCATTTTTCCGAGCGCTTCCGCCAGGCCTTCACCGGGCAGCTCACGCTGGGCCTGGGGGACCTCGCGGTGTTTGCCGCGTGCGTGCTGCTCGCCTTGGCGAGCCTGTGGCTCTTCCGCCGCCTCTCGCCCTACTTCGAGGAGCTGCTGTGAGCGCGGGCGTGGGGACGGCGAGCCGCCTGCAGGAAGGCTACCGGGCGGTCGCGGCCGGGGACCTGGATCGCGCGAGCGCGGTGGGCGAAACCGTCGCGGCCGAGGCGCCGTCCGATGCGCTGCCGTGGCACCTGCTCGGCGTCGTGGCGATGAAGCGTGGCGTCCCTTCGGAAGCGACGATTCTCTTCGAGAAAGCGCGCGGCCTCGATCCCGGGAACGCCGTGGTGATGCTGGACCTGGGGAACGCGCTCCTCGCATCGGGCGACGGGGCGGCGGCCGAGAGCGCATGGCTCGACGCCACGCGATTGCGATCCGGATGGGCGGCGCCGTTCGTGAACCTGGGGCTCGCGCGCCAGCGCGAGGGGCGATGGCTGGAGGCGGCGAGTGCCTTCGCCGCGGCCGCCCGCACCGACCCGAGGGAGTTCGCCGCGATGCAGTCGTGCGTGGACTGCGTGGCTCGCCACGCCCTCGCGTTTCC
>JBBQBW010000317.1:0-4179 GCA_038318025.1 Burkholderiales bacterium
CCGCGGCCCCTGCCCGGGCGCAAAACATACAGCGACAAAAAACCAGCCCTCATCGCCCCGCCAGCGTGGTGACAACAAGCCCCGCGCCTGCCATCGCGAGGAGGACCAGCACGATCCGGCTGAACCGCCGCGCATCGACCCGCGCGTAGAGCCTGCGCCCGATGAACGCCCCGACGATGGTGCCGGGCACCGCGAGCAGCAGCATCGGCACCAGCCGCGCATCGATGAGTCCCGCCAGGCCCAGCGAAGCAAGCGAGATCAGCAGGATCGAGAGGTTGAACCCCTGCAGGATGGCCCGCCGCTCGTCCTTGCCCCAGCCGTGAACCTCGGCCCAGACGGTGGGCAGGATGCCCGTGAGCCCCATCAAGCCCCCCAGGATGCCGCCCCCGAAGCCCACCATCGCATCGCCCGCGGCAGAGGACTCGCGCCGCCTCTCCACCCGCAGCGCGAGCAGCAGGCCGCAGGTCGCGATCAACATGAGCCCGAACCCGATGCGAAACGCCGCCGCCGAGACCTGCGGCAGCAGCCACGTCCCCAGGGGCACGCCGGCGATTCCGAGGATCACGAAGGGCGCGAGACGGCGAAAGTCGAGGTGGCGCCAGATCGCGGGCAGTGTCTGCACCTGCCCCACCAGCGAACACACAATCACCAGAGGCGCGCTCCGGGGGGGCGCCAGCACGAAGGCCCACAAGGGCAGCGAGGTGAGCCCGAAGCCGAACCCGGTGAGGCCCGATGCGAGACCGCCCAGGAATCCCCCGAGCACGACCAGCACTTCGGTCACAATGAGGCTTCCTTTTGCCCACCGTACCGAGGAAACAGATGTCGCAGGCTTCGAGCGTCGCGCAACCCGTCGGTCCCCAGGTTCCCCACTGGAGCGCGCGCCCCGCGCCTGCCGCCATCCCGAAGTCCGGCCGCTACGTGCGCATCGAGCCGCTCGATCCCACGCGCCACGCGGGCGAGCTCTTCGAGGCCAACGCCGCGGACCGCGACGGCAGCCACTGGACCTACCTCTTCGACGAGAAGCCCCCGACCCTGGAGGCGTACACCGCGTGGGCCACCAAGTCCGCCTCGACCCAGGACCCGATGTTCCATGCCGTCGTCGACATGGCCACCTGCAAGGCCGCGGGCGTGGCCGCCTTCATGCGCATCGATCGCAACCACGGCGTGCTCGAGGTGGGCCACATCAACTTCTCCCCGCGCCTGCAGCGCACCCGCCAGGCCACGGAGGCGATCTACCTCATGATGGCGCGCGCCTTCGACGAGCTGGGCTACCGGCGCTTCGAGTGGAAGTGCGACCACCTCAATGCCCCCTCGCGTACCGCGGCGCTGCGTTTCGGCTTCACCTTCGAGGGCATCTTCCGCAAGGCGGTCATCTACAAGGGCCGCAGCCGCGACACGGCGTGGTACTCGATCGTCGACACCGAGTGGCCGGCGATCAAGGCCGCCTTCGAGGCCTGGCTCGACCCCGCGAACTTCGATGCCGCGGGGCGCCAGCTCAGGCGCCTCGCCGCGCGCCCGTAGGCCTGACCCGCTTCATTCGGGTGTGGTGATCTTCGCCTCGCGGATCACCTTGCCCCAGCGATTGCGCTCGGCCAGCATGAAGTCGCGGAACTCCTGCGGCGACTTGCTCACCGTGGCCTCCGCGCCCATGTCGGCCATGCGCGCCTGCAGCTCCGGATCGGTGGAGATCTGCTTCATCGCGTCGAAGAGCTTCGCGAGGATCTCGGGCGGCAGCTTCGGCGGGCCGCCGAGGCCCAGCCAGATGATCGCCTCGAGGTTCACGCCGGATTCGGCCAGCGTGGGCACGTCGGGAACCGCCCGGGCACGCTGCAGGCTGGTGACCCCCAGCGCGCGCACCCGCCCGCCGCGGATCTGCCCGAGCGGCGAAGGCAGCGAATCGAACATGAACGGGATCTCGCCCCCCAGCAGCGCCGCGGTCACTTGCGAGCCGCCCTTGTACGGCACGTGCAACACGTCGATGCCGGCCTGCTGGCGGAAGAGCTCGGTCACGATATGCGACCCGCTGCCGATGCCGAACGACCCGTAGGCGAGCTTCCCGGGCTGCGCCTTCGCCGCCTTGATGAGGTCACCCATCGACTTGTAGGGGCTTTCGGCGGACACCGCGAGCACGTACGGGAACTGCACGCTCACCGAGATCGGCGTGACGTCGGCGACGGTGTCGAAGGTCATGCCCTTCATCAGGTGCGGGCTGAAGGTATGCAGGCTCGCGGCCATGAAGAGCAGCGTGTAGCCGTCCGGCGCCGACTGGATCACCGCCTGAGTGCCGATGGTGCCGGTGGCCCCGGGGCGGTACTCCACCACCACGGGTTGCTTCAGCAGCGGGGCCAGCTTCTGCGCCACCACACGCGCCACGTTGTCCGTGGCGCCGCCCGCGGGCCACGGCACCACGATCTTGATCGCCCGGCTGGGGTAGTCCTGCGCGTGGACGGGCGGGGCGACGCCGAGCAGCAGGGCGATCGGGGCGAGTAGCAGGCGGGACCATTTCATGTCGATACTCCTGTGGAGTGGCGGGGGCGCAGCGGCAGGGAAATCGTCGAGCCGTCGGCTCCCCCGCAAAGGATCTGGAGCTTCGGTGGCCGGCCGTGGGGTACCTGCGGGAAGTGCTGCGCGTCGGCGCCGGCGAGCGACACGCGCAGGCGGCTGCCCTTCTCGAACACCCACGAGACCGGCAGCAGTCCGATTTCCAGCGTCACGGCCTCGCCCGGGCGCAGCAGCTTCGCGGCCGCGCGCGTGTACGGGTGGTAGGGCCAGTCGCTCCAGTAGTTGGGCGGCGCTTCACCCGTGGCGCGATGCATCGCGCGCAGCATGCCCTCGGTCACGTAGTGGCTCCTGCCCGCGGCATCGACCTCGCTCAGGTACACGAACACTCCGGCATCGGTTTCGCTCGACGCGAGCGCAAGCCGCGCCACGGCGTGCCCGGTGAGCTCCATGGCCGCCTCGAAGGGCGCCGTGTCGAAGGTGAGCAGTGCCGCCTCGCGATCGTTCCAGTCGTCGTAGTAGGCGGGGATATCCTGCAGCCCCAGGCGCTCGTAGCGCGTGCGCTCGCCCGTGGTGGTGGCGAAGTCGACCTGGTAGTCGACGCGTGCGGGCGCAGGCGCCGTCGGGGCCAGCGCCTTGGGTGCGAGGTGATACGTCGAGCGCGGGATCGGTGGCCACGCATCGGCGGCGCGCCATTCCTCTGCGTGCACGCTGAAGTAGTGGATGCGCTGCTCGTCGCGCAGGCCGGTCGAGCGCTCCATCAGGTACTCGTCGAAGAAACGCACCACCTCGCCCCAGAGGTTGAAGCGCGGCACCTGCCGGTCGCGCCAGGGCGAGCCGTTGGTGCGCGCGCCGTGGTCCCACGGTCCCAGCAGCAGGAAGTGGTTGTCGCGCTTCAGTGTGTTGAAGCGGCTCACGGCGGCGTTGCTGTAGCCCGAGCCGTCGAACCATGCGGAGCACGAGAGGATGGCGCACTCCTCGCGGATGTTGCCGAAGTAGTGGTACGGGCTGCACACCTCCAGCGTGAGGGCCGGGTCGTGCAGCAGGCCCTCGCCGCGGAACGCATACTCGGGCGCGGCATCGTGCAGGTTGAAGCTCTGGCGGTGCTGGTGCATGGCCTCGGCCAGCAACACGCCGTCGGGGTCCTCGTCCACGGGCGCGGGGCCGCGGTAGGCCGGATCGCCGAAGTAGGCGAACTTCCGGATCTCCTCGCCCCGGTTGTGGTCGAGCGCCACGATGCAGTCGTTGTAGAGCCCGGTCCAGACTTTCGAGAGCATCCCGCCAGGGTAGAGCTGGTCGGCGTAGATCTCGTTGATCACGAAGAGCGGCGCGACGGCTTTCACCGCCGGATGTCCGGTGCCGGCGAGGAAGAGCGAAGCCGCCCCGGGATAGGAAATGCCGGTGGCGCCCACCCGAGCGTCGGACCACGGCTGCGCCACGATCCAGTCGGCGATCTCGCGGAAGTCCTCGCGCTCGTTGGGCGAGCGGAACGAGTCGCGCGCGCCGAAGCTGGCACCCGTGCCGCGCACGTCGACTACCACCATCGCATAGCCGCGCGGCACGAAGGCATCGCGGTAGCGGAATGCCATGGGCGAATATTCGGCGACGGGCCCTTCGGTCCTGAACCGGCGGTAATAGGGCGTCGCGATGACGATGGTGGGAAACGCCCGGGGCGCCCCG
>JBBQBW010000318.1:0-4155 GCA_038318025.1 Burkholderiales bacterium
TACGACCTCGACCGGATCGCGGGCATCTTCTCGCGCCCGGCCCACAAGCTCGTCGGGCAGTCGTACGTGGGTAAGATCCTGGTGCTCGATACCGCCAAGGGGGGTGTGGCGAGCGCGTGGATGCTGGCCGAGATGCGCTCCCGCAACAAGGTGCCGCTCGCCATCATCTTCAACACCGTGAACCCGATCCTGGTGCAGGGCGCGGCGTTGAGCGACATCACGATGATGGCGGGATTCGACGAGGACGTGACCGCGGCGATTCCCCATGGCGCGACGGTGGAGATCGATCCGGCGAAGCGGACGGTGCGGGTGGTGCGACCTTGACCGGCGGGGGCCCGATTTAACGAAGGCTTCACGAACTTCCCCCCTTCTCCCGGCTTCCAACCCAAGGCACCAGTCGAGTGGGAGGATGGCATGGACGACGCGAAGCCTGGTTTCTGGACCGCCGCCGTGATCGGGTCGCTCACGATCGCGGCGATCGTCTGGGCGATCAGCGATGTCGCCTCGATCCCGGCGACTCCCGCGACCGTCGCTGCGGCGCCCGCCCCACCCGCCGCCGTACCGGACGTCACGCCTGCTGCCCCGATACCCGTGATCGCGCCTGCCGACCCCATCCGGGTCGCCGCGCCCGCCGCGCCAAGGGCGGCCAAGCCCGCTGCTCCGGCGCGCCGCGCACCGCAGCAGGCAGTAAAGCCGCGGCAAGCCA
Source organism: Burkholderiales bacterium (assembly GCA_038318025.1). Lineage (GTDB taxonomy): Bacteria > Pseudomonadota > Gammaproteobacteria > Burkholderiales > Usitatibacteraceae > Usitatibacter. Next base: position 707 of record JBBQBW010000318.1, read on the forward strand.
CCGAGGAGCGCCAGCGCTTGGCGAACGACGCACGCATTCGTTCGGGCGTGATCGAGCGCCTCGCCGCAAACCGCGCCACGATCTACGGGCGGATCGGCGTCGAAAGCCGCGACGCGGTGGTGCGCCTCACGGGCTACACGCAGACGGCTGGCCAGGCTCAGCGCGCCGAGCGCGAGGCGCGCAAGGTTCGCGGGGTGCGTTCGGTACGTAACGAGATCCGCCCCCGCATCGGCGGCTCGCGGTAGCGGCGGCTTCGGTAGGCCGGGACCCGGTTGAGGACTTACACGGTACATCACCCGTGCGTGGCGACCAGGTGGTGGAAGTGGAGGTGTATTTCGGACGGGATGTACCCCATGCCGTTCCACCGGGGGAGCATCGCCAGGCGAAGTTGCGGGCCGCGGCGCACTGAGAGAATCGTTGGGAGGTGCGTGTATTCGCGCTTTTCGTTCGACTGATCCACGGGATCCCAAAAGTGATCCACTGGATCAGGCGAATGAAAAATGACTCCAGGACGTCCGCCCCCTTTTCGTCTCCGCCCGCTGCTCGAGAGCACGACACCTTCACCAAGGCAATCGCCGAGAACTACGACCGCTTCCTGGGTCCGGCGTGGTTCGGGTCGATCGCCGACGACCTCGCGCGCCGGCTGCCGGGGGACCCGGGTGGCGACGTGCTGGAGGTGGCGTGCGGCACTGGCCTCATGACGCACGGGCTGCGCGAGCGCCTCTCACCCTCGCGCCGGCTCGTCGCGACGGGCGCACGCGGTTGTCGACGCCGCCCACGCCGGAGGCGTTCATCGCTTCGCGTCCCGCACGTCGTGAGGCGCACGGCGCCGCCATTCGTCTCCACGCCGACGCGTGCGGGGACGGCTGGGCGCGCCTTGACCCGAGTATGGCGAGTAGTACCTTGGTAATACCAAGGAGAAGGCCGACCGCGCCGACCGTCGCCGCGAGTACCTCGCGGCCGGTGAAGAGGCCTTGCAGGAGTACGCGCGCACGGGCGTGGCGTACTCGATGGAGGACGTCGAGCGATACATCCTGGGAATTGCCGCGGGCAAGAAGCCACGCCGGCCCAAACCCGCCAAGGCTTTCGGCAAGAAGCGCTGACGCTTGGCCACGCTTCGGTTCACGCTGGCGGGCCTGCGCGACCTCGAACGGCTGGCCGCCTTCCTGCGGGAATCCGACCCACCGCCGCAACCGAAACGCCTTCGCTGATCCTGGAAGGCCTCAAGGTCCTCGCGAACCATCCGCTCATCGGCCGCCCGGTCGCGGCAAGCCGGCGGGAACTGCTGGTGTTCCGGTGGACGCACGGGCTACGTGGGGCAATACGCGTTCCTTCCCTCAGCGAACGAGGTCGTGTTCCTGGCGATACGTCACCAGAGGGAGGTGGATTAGTTGCTGGGACGCACCTCGATGCTTCCGACCTCGGCTGAGACCAGGCAGGGGTATTTCATCGCCGTCCCCTAAGCTGCGACCGCGGCTCGGCGGGCCTCGGCCGGCGCGCGCAGCGAATCCATCGCCGCTTCCACGCCGCCGCGCGAATGGGGAATGCCCGCCTCCTCCAGTGCCAGCTCGATCGCCGCCAGCGCCCCCAGCAGCATCGGCTCGTTGAGGTCACCCATGTGCCCGATGCGGAAGACCTTGCCCTGGAGTGCCGCGAGCCCCCGGCCGAGGGCGACGCCGTAACGCTCCTCGGCGATCTTGCGCACGCGATCGGCATCGTGGCCGGTCGGCACCAGCACGGCAGTGAGCGAATCCGAAACCGCGGCAGGATCGAGCGAATAGATCTCCAGCCCGCCGCCCTTGCCCCACGCCCGCACGCACGCGCGTGTGGCTTCGGCGAGGCGGCGGTGGCGCGCGAAGACGTTGTCCAACCCTTCTTCCTCGATCATGTCGAGCGCGACCTCGAGGCCATAGAAATGCGCGATCGGTGGCGTGCCGCAGAAGGCCACCTGGCGGCCGCTTTCGACCATGGTCCGCCAGTCCCAGTAGCGGCGCGTGTTGCGCGCGGTTTGCGCCGCCTGCCAGGTGCGGTCGTTGATCGCCGTGAAGGCCATGCCCGGGGGCAGCATCAGGCCTTTCTGCGAGCCGCCGATCGCGAGGTCCACGCCCCACTCGTCCATGCGGAAGTCGTAGGAGGCGAGCGACGAGATCGTGTCCACCATGTAAAGCGCCGGGTGCCCCACGCGGTTCATCGCCGCGTGCACCTCGGCCACAGGGTGTCGCATGCCGGTGGCGGTCTCGTTTTGCACCAGCAGTACCGCCTTGATGGCGTGTTTCGTATCCGCGGCGAGATGCTTCGCGACCGCCTCGGGATCCACCGCACGCCGCTCGGGTGTCGTCAGGATCTCGACCTCGAGCCCGTAGGCGCGCGCCGTATTGGCCCAGCGGTCGGCGAAGAAACCGGTGGTCGGCACCAGCACCTTGTCGCCGGGGGAGAAGACGTTCGCGATGCTCGCATCCCACGCGCCGTTGCCGGAGGCGGCGTAGGTGATGACGAAACCCTTCTTGGTCTTGAGGATGGACTTCAACCGCTCGAGCGAACGATCGCGCAGCGCCACGAACTCGGGCCCGGTGAAATCCACCGCGGGACGCGCCATCGCCTGGCGCACGCGCTCGGGAATGTTGGTGGGGCCGGGGTGCATGAAGAACTGGAAGCCGCGCGCGGTGCTCATTGCCATCTCCACAAGGGGGTAGAAGGATTTTACGGCCGGGCGGAAAGCGCCGGCAGGCTTCTGAATCCCGAGCACCCGGACATCGACAAGATCCCGGTGACGTATCCGGAGCCGTTCACCTTCGATGAGAGGCTGTAAGCGCGGTCACGGATTCGAGGAGCGCGATCCCCCAGCGGCGCAGGTGCATGGCGCAATCTAGGAGCCCTCCATGACGGTCTGATGACACCTTTCGTCTCGAAGATGACAGAAGCGGCTGTCACGCTCCTGTCATCGCAGAACCTCGGGGCGCGCAACGGAATGAAGATCCTCATCGCGACGGATGCATGGGTGCCGCAGGTCAACGGCGTGGTGACCGCGCTGGTCAACACGATCGCGGGCCTGCGCCGCGGCGGGCACGAGGTGCACGTGATCTCCCCGGAAGGGTTCCGGACGATGCCCACGCCTTCCTATCCGGAAATACCGCTCGCGCTCTTCCCGGGACGAGAGGTCGCACGCCGCATTCGCGACATCGCGCCGGACGCGATCCACGTCGCGACCGAAGGCCCCATCGGCAACGCCGCTCGCGGTTTCTGCGTTCGCCACGGCCTGCGATTCACCAGCGCTTACCACACCAGCTTCCCGGAGTACGTCGCCACGCGCACGGGCGTGCCGATCTCGTGGACCGCCGCCTGGATGCGCCGCTTCCATGCGCCCGCGGCTTCCCTCCTGGTCGCCACACCGGCGATGCGCGCGCTGCTGGAAAGCCGGCGGTTCGAGAACGTGGCCGAATGCCCGCTCG
>JBBQBW010000319.1:0-4150 GCA_038318025.1 Burkholderiales bacterium
GATGGCCGACTACGAGTGAAGCCTCCCTCTCCCCTGGGAGAGGGACGGGGAGAGGGTTACCGCAAGCCGAACAGCCCCACCGCGTTGCGCCATGCGATGGCCTCGGCGGTTTCGCGCGGCAGCTCTCCCAGCCAGCGGCGGTAGCCCCCCATGATCGCGGGGTAGCTCGCCCAGCGTTCGTTCACCCAGGTGTCGGAGCCCACCAGGAAGCGTGTCGGATGGCGCGCGAAGAGCGCCTTCCATTCGGCGGAGAGCCCGCCAGCGCCCGCCACGTCCGAGCGATAGGACAGCTCGCCCCAGAGCGCGGGGTACCTGCGCAGCATCTCTTCCACGCGCGCGAGCGGCGTGGTGAAGCCGGTGTGCGCCCAGATCACCCGGGCCTTCGGGTTGTGGGCGAACAGCACCTCGATCGCCTCGTCGTCGCTGTGGGCGTGGAGCACCAGGCCCCTGGCGACCGAGAAGTCGACGATGTCCTTCAGCACGCGGGTGTCCGCGGCCTTGCCGTGCACGTGGAACTCGCCGATGCCTTTGTAGTAGCCGCGCCTCTCCTCCTCCACGATCATGGCGTGGATTTCGCGGTTGTCCTGCCACGTTCCGTAGTCGGCGCGGTTGCGGTAGACGCGGATGAAGGGGACGACCTCGACCTCGAGGGCGGGATTGGCGCGCCGCGCCTCGTAGAGCGCGCGCGTGCCGTCGTTGGGGCGGCTGTTGGCGAGGATCGCGCGCACGCCGTTCTTGCGAAAGAGCTCGAACACGGCGCCCACGGAATGGGGCGCCTGCGCGTCGTCGTTGTAGTGCAGGTGGGCGTCGAAGATCGGGCCCGCGTAGGGCTCGGCCCGTGCGGCGACGGCGCAGGCGCCGAGGAGGGACAGCGCGATCCAGCGCCTCACGCCCATCGCCAGAAGTCCCCGCGCTCCTCCATGAAATGCCGCGCCAGTACCTGCTGGTGCACCTCGGTCGCGCCGTCGACGAGCCGCGCCTGGCGCGCATAGCGGTAGATCCATTCGAGCGGCGTGTCCTTGGAGTAGCCGCGCGCGCCGCAGAGCTGGATCGCGGTGTCGGCACACAGGTGCAGCGTTTCGGAGACGTGCATCTTGGCCATCGAGATCTCCTTCCTCGCGAAGTCGCCCTTGTCGAGGAGGGTCGCGGCCTTCATCGTGAGCAGCCGCCCGATCTCCACCTGCATGGCGCAGTGGCCGAGCTTCATCTGCACCGACTCGCGGTCGGCGAGCTTGCGTCCCTGGGACTCGCGCTCGGCCACGTAGTCGCCCGCCACGTCGAGCGCGCGGCGCGCGAGGCCCAGCCAGCGCATGCAATGGGTGAGGCGTGCGGTGCCGAGCCGGATCTGCGTCACCTTGAGCCCGTCGCCCACGTTCATCAGGCGGTTCTCGTCGGGGATCTCGAGGCCCTCGAATTCGAGCTCGCAGTGGCCGCCGTGCTCCTCGGGCCCCAGGATCGGGATGCGCCGCACGATTCTCCAGCCGGGCTGATCGCGGTCGAAGAGGAACGCGGTGAGGCCCTTGCGCGGATCGTCGGAGGTCTTGGCCACCACGATGAAGTGCTGCGCCACCCCGGCGCCGGTGATGAACCACTTGCGCCCCTCGATGCGCCAGGTGTCGCCGCGCATGGTCGCCGTGGTGAGGATCATCGAGGGATCGGAGCCGCCACCGGGATGGGGCTCCGTCATGGCGAAGGCCGAGCGCACCCGCCCGTCGACGATCGGCTGCAGCCAGCGCTCCTTCTGCGCTTCGGTCCCGACCTTCTGCAGCAGCATCATGTTGCCGTCATCGGGGGCGGCGCAGTTGCACACCGCCGGGCCGAAGAGCGAGTAATTGAGCTCTTCGTAGCAGGCCGCCATGGTGGCCACGTCGAAGCCCTGTCCGCCTCGGGCGATCGGCATCTGCGGCGCCCACACCCCGGCCTCCTTGGCGCGGTTGCGCAGCTCCTGCAGCAGCTCCTCGCGGATGTTGTCGTGCTCGTCGAAGGACTCGGGCGTGTGGTCGTAGGGCAGCACATGCTCGCGAACGAACGCGCGGAAGCGGTCGCGATGCCGCTTCGCGGCGGGGGAGAGGGAGAAGTCCATCACAGCGAGTTCACCAGGTGGCCGCCGTCGACCACGACGATGCTGCCGGTCATGTAGCCGGAGGCCCCGGAAGCGAGCAGCAGCAGCGCGCCGTCGAGGTCCGAAGCCTTGCCGATGCGCCGCTGCGGCACGCGCTTCACCATCGCCTGCCCGGCCTCGGTGGCGAAGAAGCCGCTGTTGATCTCGGTCTCGACGTATCCGGGGGCGATCGCGTTCACGCGGATGCGGTGGCGCGCCCACTCGAGCGCCAGCGCCTTGGTCACCTGGACCAGGGCCGCCTTGGCCGCGGTGTACGCGAGGAGGGCGGTCGCCTGGCGCAATCCGAGCACCGAGGCGATGTTGATGATGGTGCCGGGCTTGTCCTCGGCCACCAGCGCCTTCGCGGCGGCCTGCGCCACGCGCCAGGCGCCGTCCAGGTTGGTCCCCATCACGCCCCGCCAGTCCTCCTCGGTGAGCTGGAGCGCGGGTTTGGTCTGCGCGATGCCGGCGTTGTTGACGACGATCCCTGGCGCGCCTGCCACGGCGATCGCCTCGCGGAATCCCGACTCGACCGAGGCGGGATCGGAGACATCCATGGCGATGGCATGGGCTTTGCCCCCGTCGCGCACGACGTCGGTCACCAGCGCCTGGAGCCGGTCGGTGCGGCGCGCCGCCACGATCACAGTGGCGCCGGCGGTGGCGAGGGTGCGCGCGAAATGGTTGCCGAGGCCGCTGGAGGCGCCGGTCACCAGGGCCACCTGGCCCCGCACGTCGAAGAGGGTTGCGGCGGAGGTCATGGCTTGCCCTTGGGTTCGAGGATTCGGGGGTTGCTCACCGCGAGCCGCGCGCGGGTGAGGTCGCGCAGCGCCTCGCGCGCCTCGGCGGCGCTCGCCGGCGAGTCGTGGCGGCCCGCGCGGATCTCGCGCGCGAAGCGCCGCGCGTCGAGGCAGGCCGAAGGGCCCCGTGCCAGCTCCCGCGCGGCGATCGCCATCGCGTTGGCCACCATGCGGGCGGTGTAGCGCTCCGTTTCCGGCAGCTTCGGCAGCAGCGATTCGAGGAGCTCTTCGCGGGCGACGCGCAGGAGCTCCGCCCCGCCGGGTTCGACTTTCATTGGGCCTCCGGGAGGTTGAGGATTTCCCACTCCAGCTCGGGAACGATGTGGGCGGTGAGGGCGAGCTCGAGGGACGACTGGGCCCCGGAACGATGGCGCTCGGCCTGTTGCAGCGCGATCACCGCCCAGCGGATGTGCGCCATCACCTGCCAATAGCGCGTTTGCTCGACGGTGACCTCCCGGCCGCCGGCGCCGGCATAACCGTCGAGGAAGGCCTGCGCCGGACCGATGCCGCCCGCCACGCGCGCGCCCTGGCCGAAACGCCAGCAGCGGGCGAAGAACCAGCCGATGTCTTCGAGGGGATCGCCCCAGCCGGCGAATTCCCAGTCGAGCACGGCGGCGAGGTGTCCGTCGTGAACGAGGTAGTTGCCGGTGCGGTAGTCGCGATGCAGCAGCACGGCGGGTGTGGCGGCAGGTGCGTTGAGTTCGCACCAACGCAGGCCCCACTCCAGCACCGGATTCACGCCGGCATCGCCCAGGTCATCGAGGTCCGCGCGATAAGCGGCGACACGCTCGCGGGCGGGGTCGAGCGGCGGTGGCCCGAGGAACTCGAGGCCAGGTTGCGGCGGAGCGATGTGGTGCAGCCGCCCCAGGTTCGCCCCGAGCTCGCGGGCGAGGGCGGCGCGGTCGGGGACCAGTGCCTCGTCCCGCGCGAGGCGATGGCCCGCCGCGATTCCCGGGACGCGCTCCATCACGAAGAAGGCCGGGCTCGCGCCGTCGTCCGGAAGCCACAGCGGCCGCGGCACGCGCACGCCCGCCGCGTAGGCGGCGGTGAGCAGGGCGAACTCCTCGGCACGCGAGTGGCTCACGTCGACCGAGGAGGCGGCATCGGTGCGCACTACCCACCGATGCTCGCCGGCCATGGCGCCGGAGGCGACGCGGACATCGCAGGCGACGTTTTCCTGGATGGCGCCTCCCGACAGGCGTTCCCAGCGCACGATCTCGACGGGTGCCCCGATCTGATTCTGGATCAGGCG
>JBBQBW010000320.1:0-4148 GCA_038318025.1 Burkholderiales bacterium
TCGGAAGGCAAGCCGCTCGTCTACACCGGGGAGAAGCTGCCGTCCGGTGTGTTTTCGTTCTCCGGCCTGCGCGACAAAGATCGCATCGGATTCACCACCGGACGCGCGCTCGCCTTCAAGTGCGGCGGCTGCGGCGCCCCGGTGGAATCGCACCTCACTTCCACGGAAGTGGTGGCGTGCGCCTCGTGCGGCACCGTCACCGACGTCTCCAAGGGGGTCGGGGAGATCGTGCAGAAGAACGAGTTGAACCTCAAGGCCGCGGCGCCCTCGATCCCGCTCGGATCGACCGGCAGCTGGAAGGGCATCAAGTACGAGGTGGTGGGATTCCTGCGCCGCAGCATAACCTCCGATGGCGTCCGCTACCCGTGGCAGGAGTACCTGCTGCACAACACCGAGCAGGGCTACGCCTGGATCGTCGAGTACCAGGGCCACTTCAACTTCGTGAAGGACGCGGCGGAGCTGCCCAAGAAGACCAAGGCCGTCGCCGGCAAGCAGAACGTGACGTACATCGGGCGTGCCTTCCGCCACTTCTCGAGCGGCACCCCCACGGTCGACGCGCTTGCCGGCGAGTTCTACTGGCGGGTGCGCACCGGCGACAAGGCCCAGACCGACGACTACGTGGCCCCGCCGCTGATGCTCTCGTCCGAGAAGACCGGCAAGGAGATCACCTGGTCGCTCGGCGAGTACATCTCCCGGCCCGCCGAGCTGTGGAAGGCGTTCGGCGTGAAGGGCTCGCCGCCCGCGCCGGTCGGGATCTATCCCAACCAGCCCTCGCCGCACACCGGCAGCACCGGCCGGTACTGGAAGCTCATGTTCATCCTGTTCGGCGTCGCGGTCCTGGCCCAGTTCTCGTTCATGGGCATGAACGCCATCGCCGACCCGGCCGTCAAGGTGCCGTTCTCGGTGGAGCCGGGCAAGGCGGCGCGCACGGTGAGCCCGGTGTTCAAGGTGGGCGGCGTGCTGCCGGGCCCGGTCACGCTGCGCATCGACACCAACGCCGACAAGAGCTGGGTCGTGCTCAACATGCAGCTCACCGACGCCGATAGCGGCAAGGCCTACGGCGTGAAGCACCAGGTCGGTGTATGGACCTCGGGAGGGCGGCCCGTGGGCGGCCCCGACGCGATCACCGAGATCCATGGCGTCGATCCCGGGCGCTACACGTTCTCGATCGACGCCACCGGCGGGGCCGCCGCCGGCAACGCGTGGCTGCCCGCGATCACCGGCACCGTGGACGTGGTGAAGGCCGATACCGACTGGGGCAACTTCTGGACGCTGGCGATTTTCCTGCTGGCGTGGCCGATCGCCGCCACCTGGCGCTCGATCTCGTTCGAGACCAGGCGCTGGGCGGAAAGCGACTACGCCCCGGTGGCGACTTCGAGCTCGGACAGCGACAGCGACGACGATTGACGGAGGCGGAATGTACAAGACCTATCTCGTGGCATCGATGCTCGCCCTCGGCTTCTACAGCTACGCGCAGCTGAAGGGCTGGAGCGTGCTGCCCTCGCCGGCGCAGGAGTTCCAGCGGGCGCGCGCCGAGCAGCGGGAGAGCGGCTCGACCGGGCGTATCGGCTCGGGCGGTCGCAGCGGCGGCGGATTTTCCGGAAAGTAGTCAAACAGGGAGGCAACAACATGGTCGAGTACCTGAAGCCCGCAGCACTCATCGGCACGCTGGTCTATTCGGTGATCGGCATCGTCATCATGTTCGTCAGCTTCGTCGTGATCGACAAGCTCACGCCCTACGACTTGTGGAAGGAGCTGTGCGAGAACCGCAACCAGCCGATCGCCACGGTGGCGGCGGCGTTCTGCATCGCGATCTCGATCATCATCGCCGCCGCGATCCACAGCTAGGTGGCTTCTCCCGCGCCCGACGAGGCGCTGGAGGCGGCCCCGGAGGCCGTTCCCGCGCCCATCCCGAACGAGGCGCTCACCCGGGCGCTGCTCGCCTCGGTGTTCGTGATCGCGGCGTGCGGGCTGGTCTACGAGCTGATCGCCGCCGCGGCCTCGACCTACCTCCTTGGCGATTCCGTCACCCAGTTCTCGCTCGTGATCGGCGTCTACCTCGCGTCGATGGGGGTGGGCTCGTACCTGTCGAAGCACGTGCGCTCCCGGGTGATCGTGCGTTTCATCGACATCGAGCTGATGATCGCGGTGCTGGGGGGATTTTCCGCCGCGGTGATGTTCCTCACCTTCGCCTACGCGGGGCCGGGCTTCCGCGTGGTGCTCTACGGCTTCGTGGTCGCGATCGGCATCCTGGTGGGCCTCGAGATCCCGCTGGTGATGCGCATCCTCAAGGAGCGCCTCGGCTTCCGCGACCTGGTGGCGCAGGTGCTCACCTTCGATTATCTCGGCGCCCTGGGCGTCTCGATCGCGTTTCCGCTCCTTCTCGCCCCGCGCCTGGGACTCATCCGCACCGCGTTCCTCTTCGGGCTGATGAACGCGGTGGTGGCGCTGTGGGCGGTGTGGCTCTTCCGCGACCGGCTGCGCGTGCCGGGGTGGATGGCGGTGCGCTGCGGCGTGGTGACCGTGATCCTCGCTGCCGGCTTCATCTGGTCCAACGAGCTCACGCGGCTGTCGGAAGACCAGATCTACTCGGACCAGATCGTGCATGCCGAGACCTCTGCCGCCCAGCGCATCGTGGTGACGCGCTGGAAGGACGACCTGCGCCTGCACCTGAACGGCAACCTGCAGTTCAGCTCGCTCGACGAGTACCGCTACCACGAGGCGCTGGTGCACCCGGCGCTCGCCGCGATGCCGTGGGCGCGGCGCGTGCTGGTGCTGGGCGGCGGCGACGGCATGGCGGTGCGCGAGATCCTCAAGTACCCGAACATCGAGTCGGTGACGCTCGTCGACCTCGACCCGGCGATGACCCGGCTTTTCTCCCAGGCGCCGCAGCTCACGCGATTGAACGGGGACGCGCTGAACGACAAGCGTGTGACGGTCGTCAATGCCGATGCCTTCATCTGGCTCGAGCAGTCGCGCGACATGTTCGACTTCGTGGTGATGGATTTCCCCGATCCCAGCAACCACTCGCTGGGCAAGCTCTACACCACCGCGTTCTACAGCCTGCTCAAGCGCCGCATCTCCGCGCGCGGCAGGGCCGTGATCCAGAGCACCTCGCCCATGTATGCGCGCAGTTCCTTCTGGTGCGTGGTGACCACCGTGGAAGAGGTGGGTTTCGTCGCCACGCCGTACCACGCGATGGTGCCGTCGTTCGGCGAGTGGGGCTTCGTCATCGCCTCGCTCCAGCCCTACGAGCCCCCGGCGGCGTACCCGCCCGGCATGCGCTTCATCGCACCCGAGCTGCATCCCGCGCTATTCACCTTCCCGAAGGACATGTCGCGCGTGCCGACGGAGGTGAACCGCCTCAACAACCAGGCGCTGGTGCAGTACTTCGAATCGGAGTGGCGGCGCGGGTCGACGCAGTGACCGGGCGGCGCGCCTTCCTCGGCGCGGGGCTGGGGCTCGCGGCCGCCGCGTGCGGACCGAAGGCCGCGGCCCTTCCCCCCGGGGAGCTCCTTTCCACCAGCCATCGCATCGGGCACCGGCTGCGCGATGGCGGCCTGCCCCGGGCCGTGGAATCGCGCAAGGCGAGGGTGGTGATCGTGGGCGGCGGCATCGCCGGGCTCTCGGCCGCATGGCGCTTGCGGCGCGCCGGCTTCGATGAGCTCGAGATCCTCGAGCTCGAGGACCGGCCCGGCGGCAACTCGCGCTACGGCCGCAATGCCGCGACCGCGTATCCGTGGGGCGCGCATTACGTGACGCTGCCTACGCGCGAGGCGCGCGCCTGCCGGCTGCTGCTCTCCGAGCTGGGCGTGCTGCACGGCGACCCCGATGGCGCGTCGCCGCGCTACGACGAGCGCGCCCTCTGCCAGGCGCCCCAGGAGCGCCTGTACCGCAACGGCATGTGGGACGAGGGCCTCGCGCCCATTGCCGGCCGCGCGCCCGCGGAGGTGGACGAGTGGCAGCGTTTCCATGCGCGGATGCGGGATTTCGGCGTGCTGCGCGGCCGCGACGGGCGGCGCGCGTTCTCGATCCCGGTCGACTTCTCGTCGCGCGATCCCTCGTTGGTGGCGCTGGACCGCGTCACCATGGATGCGTGGCTGCGCGCCGAGGGCTTCACCTCCGAGGCGGTGCGCTGGCTGGTGAAC
>JBBQBW010000321.1:0-4132 GCA_038318025.1 Burkholderiales bacterium
CCCCGGCCCGACTTGTTGTCAGTGGTGGCCAGTTTCGCTCATTTGGGGTATCTTGGGAAGGCGTCAGAGGGGAATGGGGTTCCGACTCGTGGTTGCTTCCGGTCGCTTGCGGTGGTTCTAGTGCCGGGAGCGGGAATCGAACCCGCACGATGTTGCCACCGCGGGATTTTGAGTCCCGTGCGTCTACCAATTTCGCCATCCCGGCCGGGGAGAACGAAGCCTGAAATTATAATCGACCCGATGCGCCTTTCCGACTTCGATTACGAGCTGCCCCCCGAGCTCATCGCCCAGCACCCCGCCGCCGAACGCACCGCGAGCCGCCTGCTGCATGTGGACGCCCGCGCCGGAACGCTCGCCGACCGGGCATTTCGCGACCTGCCGGGGCTCATGGAACCCGGCGACTTGCTGGTGGTGAACGACACGCGCGTCATCAAGGCGCGGCTGCACGGCCGCAAGGACACGGGCGGCGAGGTCGAGGTGCTGGTGGAGCGCGTGCTCGACGACCGGCGCGTGCTGGCCCAGGTGCGCTCGAGCAAACCGTTGAAGCAGGGCCGGCGCGTGCTGCTGGCGGGCGGAGCGATCGGCGCCACGATGCTGGGGCGGCACGGCGACTTCTTCGAGCTGGAGTTGAGCGGCGGCGCAGTGCTGGATCTCCTCGCGGCGCACGGCGAGGTGCCGCTGCCGCCCTACATCACCCACGAGGTGGTGGACGAGGACGAGGGCCGCTACCAGACCGTGTACGCGCGGGTGCCGGGTGCGGTGGCCGCCCCGACGGCGGGACTGCATTTCGACGAGGCGTTGCTCGCGGCGCTGCGCTCGCGCGGGGTGGGGGTGGCGAGCGTCACGCTGCACGTGGGCGCCGGCACCTTCCAGCCGGTACGCGAGGACGACGTCTCGCGCCACGTCATGCACTCGGAGTGGTACAGCGTGCCGCAGGCCACGGTGGATGCGATCGCCACCGCGAGGGAAAAAAATGGGCGCGTGGTGGCGGTGGGGACCACCGCGCTGCGCGCCCTGGAATCGGCCGCTGCGGGGGAGGAGGGGCTGGCGGCCGGTGCTGCGGAGACACGTCTATTCATCACGCCGGGGTATGACTTCAAGGTCGTGGACCGGCTGGTCACCAACTTCCACCTGCCGCGCTCGACGCTGCTCATGCTGGTGTCCGCTTTCGCGGGGACCGACACCATCCGCCGCTCCTATGCTCATGCGGTGCGCGAGCGCTACCGCTTCTTCAGTTATGGCGATGCGATGCTGCTGGAACCTTAGGGGGAAAACCTTAGGGGACAGACCACCAATTGCATTAAATGAAACGGGCCGGCCCAGTTTCACCTAATGCAATTGGTGGTCTGTCCCCTAAGGTTTCCCAAGGTTCACCAGCTCCACGGGCGGGCGTTCGAGGCGGGTCGCGGCGGATTCGAGCAGTGAGGCGATCCACCTCAGTCCATCAGCGTGCCAGGAATTTCGGGTCATGGGGGTCTCCGGTCTAGTTGTGCGGGGTGGGAAGGCAGGGGCCATCGGCGAGCGCGATCCATGCGGGTTCCATCGCCTGCACCACGGTGCGGCCAGCGCGGGAGACGACGTGGCTCGCGCCCGCGGGCACGATGTGGTCCGTGGCGCTGCCTTCCTCGGTGACCCAGACCACGCCGTAGCGCGCGCGGATGCAGGTGCCGCGGGCATCGTGGAGGCTCACGACCTGGCCGGGCTCGAGGGCGAATAGCGGGGATGCGAGTTCGAGTTGCATGGCATGACTCCTTGCGGGTGTCGGTCGATGCATGCAGAATGCGCATCGAAGTGGCGCAAGTTTCCCTCCGGACGCAGAGCTGGACAAACGAATTCGCCGCATGTTTCGCATGAGGGCAATGCATGCCAAACCAACCGCACCACGTCCTGCCCCCGCTCGACCTGCTGCGCGGCTTCGAAAGCGCCGCGCGCCTCCTCTCGTTCACGCAGGCGGCCGCGGAGCTCTTCATCACCCAGTCGGCGGTGAGCCGCCAGATCCAGGCGCTGGAGGAGTTCATGGGTGTGCCGCTCTTCGAGCGCCGCCACCGCTCCCTCGCGCTCACCGAGGCGGGCGCGCTCTACTACCGGGCCATTGCCCCGATCCTCGACCAGGTGCGCGACGCGACCCAGCGAGTGCGCGAAATCCGCACCGGCCACGTCCTCACCGTCACCACCACGGTGTCGTTCGCCTCGACCTGGCTGGTGCCGCGCCTGTCGCGCTTCCGCAAGCTCGAGCCGCGCATCGACGTGCGCATCAAGGCAACCCAGGAAGTCGTGGACCTCGAGCGCGAGGGCATCGACCTCGCCATCCGCGACTGCCCCGCCAACAACGTGCCGCGCGAGGCGCTGTACCTCATGGGCGAGCACCTCGCCGCGGTGTGCAGCCCCGAGTACGTGCGCGAGGCGAAGGCGGCGAAGAAGCCGCTTACCCGCCCCGAGGACCTGCGCCATCACCTCCTGCTGGTGATGCACGATCCCCAGGGGCGCTTCCCGTGGATCTCGTGGCCGGCGTGGCTGGAAACCATGGGCGTGGAGGAGCTCGCGCCTGCCGGCACGCTCGCCTTCGACTTCTACGACCAGGTGATCAACGCGGCGATCCACGGCCAGGGCATCGCGCTCGGGCGCATGTCGCTCGCCGGGCACTACCTGCGCGAGAAGCAGCTGGTGGCGCTTTTCGGGCGCGAGCAGAAGTTAGCCCGCGCCTTCCACGTGGTATACGCCCGCGAAGCGAAGGAGCGCGTCGAGGTGCAGCGGTTCGTCGAGTGGCTGCGCGCGGAGATCGCGCGCGATGCGGCCGGGGGCGGGGAGTGAGGTCGCGCGCGGGATTTCAGCTGTAGCGGCCGCAACTTTCGCGGCCGCTTTCCCTGCATAGTCCGGCCCGAAGCGACGCTTCGAACCCAAAAACACCCACCGGGATCCCGCACAACATGAAGAACGTGAAACACCTTCTCGCCGCAGCCGCATTTGCCCTCGCCATCCCCTTCCAGGCCTGCGCCGCCGGCGCCATCGCCGTCGACGACCAGGTGGGCGATGCCGAGCCCGGTTATGGCTTCATCACCGGCGCCGACACCCGCGAAGAAGCGGGCAAGGCCGCGATGAAGGAATGCCGCAAGAGCGGCAACAAGAACTGCCAGATCGTGGCGCGCTTCGATACGTGCGGCGCCTACGCGTCGTCGAAGAAGTATTCGGGCGCCGGCTGGGGCAAGACCCAGAAGGCCGCCGAGAAGATGGCGCTGGAGAAGTGCGGCAGCGAGCGTTGCAAGGTGCAAGTGGCCGAGTGCGAGTGATCGCGCGCGCCTGAATTTGCAAGCGGAAGTGAAGACGGCTGCCGCGAGGCTGCCGTCTTCGCTTGGGAGGTGGAGACGCTAGCTCGAGAGCAGCCGCGGGGCCGGCACGCCGCGCTGGTTGATGCGGGAGTTGGCCGACACATGCTGGCGCAGGAACTCCATCTGGTCGGCGAGGATGCGCCGATTGGCGAGGATCAGGAACTCGGCGCGGTTGGGCACGTAGGGCGCGTAGAGCAGGTGCATGCGCGCCTCCTCTGGCGTGCGGCTGCCCTTCTTCTGGTTGCACGTGCGGCAGGCGGTCACCACGTTCATCCACGTGTCGCGCCCGCCGCGGCTCATCGGCTGGATGTGGTCGCAGGTGAGGCGCAGCGGGGAGAAGTCGTGGCCGCAGAACGCGCACATGAAGCGGTCGCGGTTGAAGAGCTCGCGGTTGTTCAGCGGCGGGATCGAGTTGAAGCCCTTGATCGCGAGCGCCTTGCCGCGGATGGCGATGATCGAGTTGGCGGTGATGCTGGAGCGCTCGCCGGTACGATGGCAACGGCCTCCCCAGACCGTGAAGGCCTCGCGTCCCAGCTCCCACGCCACGCGCTCCTTGGCGTAGTACCAGACCGCCTGCTGCCAGGTGATCCAGCGATGCGGCACGCCGTGCTGGTCGAGGGTGAGGATGAGGGGGTGGCTTCTCGTCATCTCCGCGTTTTTGCCAGTTAAATCGACAACTTGGATAATACTCCTCGACCAATCTACCAAGTAAACCCCGAACGAACCCAGCCATGAGCCTGAACCTCGTCGACGCCGGACGCGACCTCGCCAACGACGTCAACGTCGTGATCGAGATTCCCATGCAC
>JBBQBW010000322.1:0-4124 GCA_038318025.1 Burkholderiales bacterium
GCGCGAACCGCGCTTCTTCGCGCAAGTGCACGCGGTCTCCCCGCGCCCGCGCCGCCGCAAATCGCGCGCGCAACTGGCGCGCCTCGCCTGCCGCCGCGTCGCCGCCAGAGGATTGCAACGCCAGCACGCGCCGCAACTGCAGGCCATCGGAAAGGCGGTCGTTGCCGAGCACTTTCGCCACCTCGGCGGGGCGCCCCGCATCGAGGAGGAAGTCGGCATACGCGCCGACCACGTAGGGATCGCGGTCGAAGGCCAGCGATTGCCGGTAGAGCGCCTCGGCCTGCGCGCCGCGGCCCAGCCGCTCGGCGATCTCGGCCTGCAGGCCGATGGCCCAGGCGCGCAGCTCCACCGGCGCCGCGGGCGAATCGCGCAGCGCCGCGGCGAGCGAATCGAAGGCGGCGCCGGCGCGTCCGCTCACGGCGTCGGTGCTCGCGGCACAGGTCGCGGCGACCAGGGCCATGGTGAGCGTGGACAGCCGCTCGCAGCTCTTGCGCGCCCCCGCCGGGTCGCCATGGACGTTCTGGACCGTGGCAAGCGTGAGCCACGCCTGGGCGTTGCGCGGCTCCTGGCGGATCACGCGCTGCAGATCCGCGATCGCCTCGGGGAATTCGTGGTTGGACTGCCGTACGGTCGCCCGGAGCAGCACCACCGGCGCGGGCGCATCGGGCTCGTTCCACCACGGCGCAAGCGCGGCCTGGGCCTGGCCCAGGTGGCGCGGATCGGAATCGATGCGGGCGCGGTCGAGGTGCAGGCGCGCGAGGCGCACGGCGACCGACGCGTTGCGCGGATCGGACTGCAGGACCTTGCGCAGGCTCGAGGCTTCGCGCAGGAATGGATCTCCGCGCTTGGCTGGAAGGCGCTCGAGGACGATCGAGTCGTCCCCGGGAATATGGGGAGCCGCCCCCGCGGCGCCCGCGAATGCGAGCGCCGCGAGGAGCGGCGGGAGGAACCGCATCAGGACGGGTTGGCGGGAAGTCCGTTGGAGCCGTTCGGCGAGCCCGGCAGCGGGGTGCGCAGGTACGGGAACGCGTTGTCGAACTGGCTATCCTCGACCAGCGCACCGTCGGTGTACGGCAGCGACGCACTTGCCGGCTTGCCGGCGCCCGCGGGCAGCAGGTAGCCCATGGCAACCCGCAGCGTGATGTCCACTACGTCGTCACCGGGGCGGCGGCCGTTGGGGAACCCCGCCGGATCGCAGCCCGGGTTGGTGAGGGTGAGCACGCCGTTCACGAAGCAGAGTGCCGCACCGAGGCTGTTCTGCGAGCCCTTGGCCGTCACCGGAAGCGCCGTGTTGAGGCGGATCATCTCCGAAGGCACCACGTTGCGCGGCTGGTTCACGTTCGGCACCCCGGTAAGGAATACCGCGACGAGGTCCGTGCGGGGATATACCGTGGGCGCCATCACGCCAGCGGACGCGAAGAGCGTCTCGAGCAGCACCGGGAGGGTGGGGTTGGTGACGTAGTCGAGGAACTGGCCGTCATCGGCCGGCTCGGACGCGTTGAAGCGATCCTTGTCCTTCAACCCGATAACGACCTCGTTCACCAGCGGCATTCCCAGGCGCGAGACCTGCGAGTAGTGCCCGTCGACGAAGGCGCGGTCGTTGCGGTTGCTGTTGGCGACGCTCGGGTTGCGCGCCGTGCTCGCCGTGCTCCACACGCCGATCACCGGCTCGCCGCCATTCGTCACGCAGGCGATGGGCACCTCGATCGCGATGGTGGTGATGTTCTTGCCGGCCAGGGCGTTGGTGCCGCCGGTGCGGCTGCCGATCACCCGCGCGGCCGGGATGTTCACCAGGTCGAAGATCTCGCCCACATTGATGCCGAAGCCTTCACGCCGCTGCCCCACGAACACCTTGCCGTTGGCGTTGCAGCCCGTCATCGCGAACTGGTGGATGTGCTTCGCGGCGTAGGCGGCATAGTCGGGAATCGACTTGTTGCCGATGTTGTCCACCGGCTTCACGAAGGTGGTGCCGGACAGAAGCGCGTTGGCGAGCATCGTCGAGTTGGGCCCGAGGCGGCGCGCACCGCGGGTGAGCGAGACGGAATAGCTCTCGAGGCGGTTCAGGTTCGGGCCGTCCACGTCCGAGATGGGACCCGCGTTGATCAGCGGAATCGCCACGTTCTTGCCGCCGACCGGCAGCGTGATGTCGCGCGTCGTCTGGTTGAAGCGGAACTGGAACGTGAGGTCTTCGAAGCCGTCGCCGTTGTTGTCGACGTGGATCTCGTAGATCGCGTTCGGATCCATCGGGAAGTAGTTCGGGCCGCCGAACGGATCCTGGAAGGGAATGAAGTTCGCGATCAGCGTCACATACGCGGACCTGCCGGGCTCGTAGCTGCGGAAGGCATACACGTCGGTGTTGTCCACCGTCGGGTACTTGATGATATTCGGGGCTTCTCGGTGGCTGGAGGCGCTGGCCGCCGTGGCCCCTCCAAGCAGCAGCGAGGCCAGCAGTGCCGGCAGCAGGCGGAAGTGCAGTTTGTTTTGCATGTGTCGCTCCTCAGAAAGTCACGTGTGTCGAGTTCGGAGGGCGTCCGCTGGATGCCTTCCTTCGTGCGAGGCCGCAGGGCAGCTCGATCACTGGAAAGATTCTTGTACAGATGGGAAGCGGAGGTATGTAAGTGTTGTCCGACGCGACGGCGAATAAATAAATGGCGAAACCGCATCCGTCGTTGGTGCGGGAGCGTACATTCGAGGACATATAAATTTGAAGTTACGAGGGCGGGCCATGACATGAACCTTTTACCGATCGACACCGGCCACGCCGGGCGCCATCCGCCTGCCGCTGACCTCTTCCGACCGGAGTGGCTTCTTTCCCGAATGGCCCGGGGCGACGCCACCGCGCTGGCCGAGCTCTACGATGCCACCGTCTCGCGCGTGAATGGGCTCGCGCTGCGCATCCTGGGCGACACCGCCTCGGCCGAGGAGACGGTCTCCGACGTCTACCTGCAGGCGTGGCGCACCGCCGGCCAATACGATCCCGCGCGCGGCGAGGTACTCACGTGGCTCCTCGTGATCTGCCGCACGCGGTCGCTCGACGCGCTGCGTGCGCGCCAACGCGTGGCGGCGTACCCTCCTGAAATGATGGAATCCAATCTGACCAGCGGCGCCGACCCGCTCGACCTCCTCGCCACGCTGCAGCGGGATTCGCGCATGCACGCCTTGCTGTCGAGCCTGCCCGCCTTGCAGCGCCAGCTGATCGCCCTCGCCTTCTTTCGCGGCCAGAGCCACCAGGAGATCGCCGAATCCACGCGCATGCCCCTGGGCAGCGTGAAAAGCCATATCCGCCGTGCGTTGGCGGTGCTGCGCAACAAAGGCGGCCTGGAGGACGTCCGGGCATGAGTGACCAGGACGGGCTGCCCGACGACATGGTCCGGTCGCTGCTGAGCGCGATGGGCGACTCCGCGGCGCCCGATCCCCTCCTGCGGGCCCGCGTCCTCGCCGACGCGGTCCTGTCAGCCCCGGTGGAGCCTGAGGGCATCGTGACGGTCCGCGATGGGGACGAGGGCTGGAGCACGCTCGCGCCGGGAGTCATGGCGAAGGTCCTGTACGAGCGCGATGGCATCCGCACCTGGCTCGCACGCTTGGAACGCGGTGCCGAATTGCCGGCCCACATCCATGTCGCCGACGAGGAATGCCTGGTCCTCGAAGGCACCGTGATGCTGGGCGGGGTGCGCGCCTCGCGGGGCGACTACCAGATCGCGCTTGCCGGCAGCCGCCACGACACCGTCACCACCGATACCGGCTGCCTGCTCTTCCTGCGAAGCGGCCGCGCCATCCCCGCCTGATTCAATGGGGCCTGACCCTGATTGAGCTAGTTGGTCCTGAACCGCACCAACGCGGGCTGCAGTAGCAGCAGAATCGGAAACATCGCAGCTGTAGTCGCTGTAGCGGCACGTAGCAACAGTACGTAGCAGGTAGCACCGCAGCGCCGGGGCCCTTCGCGGGGCCCTTTTTCATTGCGACTGCGCAACGCTGCCGGCCAAGCGGGGAAGAAATGTATATATTCCTGTATCTATTCCTGGCCCGTTCGATGCAACTCGCCGTCTCGCCCGCCGATTTCCGCCGCCTCGAGCGCTACCTTCCCCGCGGGCTTTCCACGCCCGGCTCCGACAACCCCCTCGATC
>JBBQBW010000323.1:0-4124 GCA_038318025.1 Burkholderiales bacterium
AGGTGTTCTGCCACGACCCGATGGGCGCCCGGGTGGAGCTCGATTTCGATCCTTCCGAGGCAGCCCCTTAATGGCCACCAAACCCGCCAAGTCCACCGATCCCCGCAAGCAGCAGATCGACGCGCTGCTCCTCAGCCTCGGCAACGTCACCGCGAAGAAGATCAACGGTCTCGACGCGTACTTCGTGAACGACCGCATGTTCGCCTGCATCAGCGGCGCGGGCGTGGGGCTGCGCGTTCCGGCCGCCACCGCGAACGACCTGCAGTTCTCCCGCGAGAACGTGGTGCCATTCCAGCCCGGCGGAGTCACCAGCTCCAAGGAGTGGGTGCAGATCAACCGCCCCGACGCCGCCGACTATGCGAAGGACCTCGAGCTCTTCCGCGTCGCCCTCGACTTCGTGAAGGGCGGCGGGCGCTGAAGTCCGGCATGAAGACCGTTCTCATCACCGGCGCCGCCGGCGACGTGGGCTCCCACCTGCGCCGCGAGCTTGCGGGCCGCTACCACCTGCGGCTTTCGGACCGCAAGCCGATCACCGACCTCGGGCCCGGCGAGGAATTCATCGAGGCGGACATCGCCCTGATGGAGGGCCTGGACACGGTGGTCCGCGGCGTGGACGCGATCGTCCACCTCGGCGGATTTTCCGTGGAAGGACCGTGGGAAGCGATCCTCCAGGCCAACATCATCGGCACTCGCAACGTCTTCGAGACGGCGCGCGTGGCGGGCGTGAAGCGCATCCTGTTCGCCACCAGCAACCACGCCGTGGGGTTCTACCGCCGCGACGAGACCATCGACCACGAGGCCTACCCGCGCCCCGACAGCCGCTACGGCGTCTCCAAGGTGTTCGGCGAGGCGCTCGGCAGCCTCTACGCCGGCAAGCACGACATGGAGGTCTTCAACATGCGCCTGGGCAACGTGAACCCGCGACCGGTGGACAAGCGCCGCCTCTCGATCTGGATCTCGCCGCGGGACCTGGCGCAGCTGGTCACCATCGGCATCGAGCACCCGGACATCCGCTTCGAGATCGTCTACGGCGTCTCCGGCAACCGGCGCTCCTGGTACGACAACAGCAATGCCCAGCGCCTGGGATACCGCCCCCAGGATGACAGCGAGCAATGGGCCGCGGAGGTCCTGGCGCGGGAGCCACCCGCCGCGGACCCGCGCACCGAGGAGTTCCAGGGCGGCACCTTCGTCGCGGCCGATCCAGGTTTCAAGCCATAATTCCCCATGGCCTCCACGGCACCTACCCCCTCCCGCGTCGACCGCAAGCTGCAGCTGAAGGAGGTCCTCGACTGGCTGGTCGAGGACCAGGTGGTCGAGGCCACCAATGCCGCCCGAATCCTGCAGGATGCCCGCATCGGCAAGGGCGGCGCGCGCCACCCCCTGATGGTGGTCGCCGAGGCGCGTCTTAAGTCCCTGAAGCCTCCCCACACCTTCCTCAGCGTCGATGCGCTCTCGGAGTGGCTCGCGGGGAAGGTGAAGATGCCGTTCTTCAACATCGATCCGCTGAAGATCGACCTCAAGGCCGTCACCCAGGTGATGTCCTCGGACTACGCGTTGCGCCGCGGCATCCTGCCGGTGGAAGTGATCGGCAAGGACGTCACCATCGCCACCAGCGAGCCCTTCATCTCGTCGTGGGAGCCCGAGCTCGCGCAGATGCTGCGCTTGAACATCAAGCGCGTGCTGTCGAGCCCCGCGGATATCGAGCGCTACCAGGGCGAGTTCTTCAACCTCGCCAAGAGCATGAAGCGCGCCGAGGCGGCCGGGGTGCAGACCTCGGGCCTGTCCAATTTCGAGCAGCTGGTGGAGCTGGGCAAGGCCGGGCGCGCCCTCGACGCCAACGACCACCACATCGTGCACCTGGTGGACTGGTTGTGGCAGTACGCCTTCGACCAGCGCGCGAGCGACATCCACCTCGAGGCGCGGCGCGACGTGGGCATCATCCGCTTCCGCATCGACGGCGTGCTGCACGAGGTCTACCGCGTGCCCTACACCGTGCACGTGGCGATGACCGCGCGCATCAAGATCCTCGGCCGCATGGACGTGGTGGAGAAGCGCCGCCCGCAGGACGGGCGCATCAAGACGCGCATGCCCGACGGCTCGGAGATCGAGCTGCGCCTCTCGACGCTTCCCACCGCCTACGGCGAGAAGGTGGTGATGCGGATCTTCGATCCCGAAGTGCTGATGCGCGACTTCAAGGACCTGGGCTTCACGACGGAGGAGCACGAGACCTGGCAGCGACTGATCAAATCGCCGGGCGGCATCCTGCTCGTCACCGGGCCCACGGGCTCGGGCAAGACCACCACGCTCTACACGACGTTGAAGCAGCTCGCGACTCCCGAGGTGAACGTCTGCACCATCGAGGATCCGATCGAGATGATCGATCCGCGCCTGAACCAGATGCAGGTGCACCCCGAGATCGACCTCACCTTCGCCTCGGGCGTGCGCTCGCTGATGCGCCAGGACCCGGACATCATCATGGTGGGCGAGATCCGCGACCACGAGACCGCGGACATGGCGGTGCAGGCGGCGCTCACCGGCCACCTGGTGCTCTCCACGCTGCACACCAACGACGCGCCCTCGTCGATCACGCGGCTGCTCGACCTGGGCGCCCCGGCCTACCTGCTCAATTCCAGCCTGCTCGGCATCATGGCGCAGCGCCTGGTGCGTACCCTCTGCGCCCATTGCAAGGCGAAGGTGCCGTTCCAGCGGGAGGAAGAGCACGCGTTGTGGCACTCGGTGTGCGCGCCCTTCAAGGCGCCGCCGCCCGCGGAGGTGTACCGGCCGGTGGGTTGCCTCGAGTGCCGCAACACCGGCTACATGGGCCGCATCGGCATCTACGAGATCATGGTGATGACGCGCGACATCAAGCGCCTGATCCAGACGGAGACCGACGTGTCGGCGCTCACCCAGGCGGCCTACAAGGCCGGCATGCGTCCGCTGCGCGTCTCCGGCGCCACCAAGGTGGCGCTGGGGATGACGACGTTCGAGGAGGTGCTGAAGTCGGCGCCGTTGCCTTGACGCGTGACCCTCTCCCCGACCCTCTCCCACTCCGAGGCCGGAGCCCGAGGGAGAGGGAGAATTTCACCCTCTCCCCGGCCCTCTCCCAGGGGAGAGGGAGCGCATGAGGGTCGTTCGTTTCCTCGGCCGCGCCCTCGCCGTGCTCCTGGTCCTCGTGGCCGCCACCCTCGCCGGCGCCTGGCTCTGGTTGCAGGGCTCGTTGCCGAAGCTCGATGGCGAGGTTCGCGCCGCGGTGACCGCCCCGGTCGAGATCGCCCGCGACGCCGAGGGCATTGCGCACCTGTTCGCGAAGAGCGAGCGCGACGGCTGGTTCGCGATGGGTTATGTCCACGCCCAGGACCGCCTGTGGCAGATGGAATTCCAGCGGCGCGTGGCACGCGGGCGCCTCGCGGAATTCCTCGGCGAGCGCGCCTTCGATACCGATCGCCTGATGCGCACGCTGGGCTTCGCCGGGCTGGCCGATCGGGTCGTGGCGCGCCTCGATGCCGAGACCCGCGGGCACCTCGAGGCCTACGCCGCGGGCGTTAACGCCTACCTCGACGAGGGCCGGACGCTGCCGGTGGAGTTCCACGTGCTGCGCGTCGCGATGCAGCCGTGGAAGCCGGCGGACAGCGTGGCATGGCTCTTCGTCATGGCGTGGGACCTGTCGGGCAACTGGCGCCACGAGCTGGGGCGCATGCGCTTCGCGGCCAAGGTGGGCCGCGAGCGCGCCGCCGAGTTGCTGCCCCCCTACCCGGGCGACCCCGCGACGCCGCTGCCCGACTTCAAGGCGCTCTACGCCGAACTGGCGCCCGAGGCGTCGCGGCTCCTCGCGCTCTCGCCGCCGCACGAGGATGCGATCGGCTCCAACAGTTGGGCGGTGACGGGAGCGCGCGCCGAGGGCGGAGAGCCGCTCCTCGCCAACGACCCGCACCTGGGCCTGCAGGCGCCGGCGCTCTGGTACCTCGCGCATGTCTCGACCCCCGAGGGAAACGTGGTGGGCGCGACACTTCCCGGCGTGCCCTTCATCGTGATCGGCCGCAACGATCGCATCGGCTGGACCTTCACCACCACCAACAGCGACACCCAGGACCTTTTCGTCGAGCGCGTGGCGCCGGGAGATGCCG
>JBBQBW010000324.1:0-4119 GCA_038318025.1 Burkholderiales bacterium
CCGAGGACCCCCACGCCAAGGACGAGCTGAACGAAGACCTGCTGGAAAACGTCCACCTGGCGGGCGCGCGTTTCGAGCGCATGCTGCGGCGCCTCGCGGGTTAAGGCCTTGGCCGACGACTCGATCTTCCGCAAGGCGGCGCTGGACCGCCTCGCCTCCCCGGACCGCCTCGACGAGCGCGTGGCGCTCCCCCGCTATCCCCGCTGGCTCCTCGCCGTCGTGGCGGTGACGCTCGCCGGCGTCGCCGCCTTCGCCGCATGGCTGCTGTCGACGCGCTGAGCCCCGCGGTGGGCGTGCGCCGCACGCCGACGGTGCTGCAGCTGGAAAGCGTCGAGTGCGGCGCCGCGGCGCTCGCCATGGTGCTCGCCTACCACGGCCGCTGGGTGCCGCTCGAACAGATGCGCGTGGACTGCGGCGTAAGCCGCGACGGCAGCAAGGCGAGCGGACTCCTCAAGGCGGCGCGCTCCCATGGCCTCGTCGCGCGAGGCTTCCGCAAGGAGCCCGCGGACCTCGGCACGCTGCCGCTGCCGGCGATCGTGTTCGTGAACTTCAACCACTTCGTGGTGCTCGAGGGTTTCCGCGACGGCCGCGTGTTCCTGAACGACCCGGCCCGCGGGCGCCGCAACGTCGACGCATCGGCGTTCGACCAGGCGTTCACCGGCGTCGTGCTCACGTTCGAGCCCGGACCCGAGTTCAAGCCCGGGGGCAGGCCGCCCTCGGTGGTTCGCTCCCTCGGCCGCTACCTCGACGGCTTCCGCACCGCCGTCGGCCTCGCGTTCATCTTGGGCCTCATGCTGGTGATCCCGGGCATCGCGATGCCGTGGTTCCTCGGCCGCTTCGTCGACGAGGTGCTGGTGGCGCGGCTGGAGAGCTCGGCGCTCCCGCTCATCGCGGGCCTGGCGCTCGCCGCCGTCTTCCGCACCTGGATGGTGTCGCTGCAGGCGCGGCTGCTGATGGATACCTTCGGCCGCGCAGCGCGAGCTAGCGCCGGGCGCTTCCTCGCCCACGCGCTCGCCCTGCCGATGTCGTTTTACTCGCAGCGCTCGGCGGGGGAGATCGCGGCGCGCGTCGACTTGAACGAGCGCGTGGCCGAGACCATCTCCCGCGACCTCGCGAGCCTCGCGCTCTCGTTCGTGACCGCCGCCTTCTTCCTGGTGCTGATGGTGCGGATGAGCGGGCTCCTCACCGCGATCGTGGTGACGTGCGTCGGCATCGAGCTCCTCGCCTGGCGCGTGCTCACGCGGCGCACCGCCGAGATCTCCCAGGAGCTCTCGGTGCAGGCGGGCAAGCTCGCCGGCATGGCTACCGGCGGGCTCGCCAACATCGAGACCATCAAGGCCGGCGGCCAGGAAGCAGCCCTCTTCCTCAAGTGGCTGGGGCAGCACGCGCAGTACGTGAACGCGACCCTCAAGGCGCAGCGCTTCATGCTCACCATCGGCCAGGCGCCGGCGCTGCTGGGGCTCGTGGCCCACCTCTCGGTCCTGGGCCTCGGCGCGTGGCTCATCATGCGCAAGTCGATGAGCGTCGGCGACCTGGTGGCGTTCCAGGTGCTGCTCGCGGGCTTCACCGCGCCGCTGCTAGCCCTCTTCGGCGCGACCCAGAAGCTGCAGACATTGAGAGGCGACCTCGCGCGCCTCGACGACGTGCTGAACCACCGCACCCAGCCGGGCGTCGCGGTCGCGGAACCGCCCGCCCCCACGCCGGCCCCGCGCCTGTCCGGCGCCCTCGAGTTCCGCGGCGTCACCTTCGGCTACGACCGCAATGCGCCGCCGCTGGTGCGCGACTTCTCGCTCATCCTTCGCCCCGGCGGGCGGGTGGCCCTGGTGGGCGCCTCGGGCTCCGGCAAGTCCACGGTGGCGAAGCTCGCCGCAGGCCTGCACGATCCCTGGAGCGGCGAGATCCTGTTCGACGGCAAGCCGCGCGAGGTCTACGAACGCGCGCACCTCGCCCGCGCCGTCGCCTACGTGGACCAGGACGTGGTGCTGTTCGAGGGCAACGTGCGCGACAACCTCACGCTCTGGGAGGCGGCGCCCGAGGAATCGCTGCTGGCGGCGCTGCGCGACGCCGCGATCGATGCAGACATCCTCGCCCGGGACGCCGGCCTCGACACGCCGCTGCAGGAGGGTGCCCGCAACCTCTCCGGCGGGCAGCGCCAGCGACTCGAGATCGCACGCGCCCTGGTGCGCGACCCGGCGCTGCTGATCCTCGACGAGGCCACCAGCGCCCTCGACCCCGCGTCGGAAGCGCGCGTGGAGCAGAACCTGCGGCGCCGCCAGGTGACCACGCTGGTGGTCGCGCATCGCCTGTCCACCGTGCGCGACGCCGACGAGATCCTGGTCCTCGACGGTGGCCTGGTGGTCGAGCGCGGTCCCCACGCCCAACTGGCGACGATTCCCGGCGGGCGCTACGCCGCCCTCGTGGCCTCGGACAGCGCATGACCGCCGCCGATCCCGGCCTGTCGCTCAAGGCGGCGACGCTCCCCGCGGCGATCCGCCTGCTGCGCTTGGCACCCGCCCCCGCCACGCACGGCACGGCCGTGAGTCCCGACACCGCGCGCGAGGAAGACCCCGACGAGGCCGTCGAGGCCTGGGCGGCGCGCGCCGGGTACCGCACACGGCGCGTGAAGCTCGACGGCAACTGGTGGCGCCAGGCCGGGGGGCCGATGCTCGCGCGGGTGGCGGACCGGCGGCTCGCGCCTCGAGGCGAAACGCCCGCGCCAGCGGGCACCACCACCGGCTGGGTGGCGCTGGTCCCGGAGCGCCTCGGCGGCTACCGCATGCTCGCGGCCTATCCCGACATCTCCACCACGTTGGAATGGCGCGTGGACGCCGCCGTCGCCGGGCGCCTCGCCCCGTTCGCCTTCACCTTCCACCGCCGCTTCGCCGACCGCGCGCTGCAGGCGCGCGACGTGCTGCAGTTCGCGTTCCAACAGGGCCGCGGCGACCTGCTGATGCTGATGCTGGCGGGCCTCGCCTCCGCGCTCGCCGCCCTGGTGGCGCCGGTGGCCACCGGATACCTCATCGACCGCGCCATCCCCGCCGGCGACACGCGCACCCTGTGGGCGATCATCGCGGCGCTCGGCGTGGCGGGCATGGCCCTGATCGGCCTCGACACGTTGAAGTCGATCGCGGTGATGCGCTTCGAAGGCCGCCTCGGCGTCGCGAT
Source organism: Burkholderiales bacterium (assembly GCA_038318025.1). Classification (GTDB taxonomy): domain Bacteria; phylum Pseudomonadota; class Gammaproteobacteria; order Burkholderiales; family Usitatibacteraceae; genus Usitatibacter. The sequence continues at coordinate 3,166 of JBBQBW010000324.1, forward strand.
GCAGGCGGCGCTGATCGACCGCGTGATCTCGGCTCCGGCCGCGTTTTTCCGCCGCTTCTCGAGCGGCGACCTGGCGCTGCGCATGGGGGCGGCGGGCACCGTGCAGCGCGCCATGACCGGCTCGCTGATCGGCACGGTGGTGACCGCGATGTTCTTCGCCTCGAGCCTCGCCCTCATGCTCGCGTACAGCCCCCGCCTCACGCTCGCGGCGAGCAGCATCGTGGTCCTGGTGGTCGCGGTCTCGACGGTGATCGGGCTGCTGCGGCTGCGCATCGGCCCGCGCGTGGAGGCCCTCGACGGTCGCCTCGGCGGCATGACCTACGAGCTCTTCGCCGGCATCGCCAAGCTGCGCGCCGCGGCGGCGGAGCCGCGCGCCTACGAACGCTGGCGCGCCACCTACGGCGAGTTTCGCGACGCCAACGGCGACGCCGCGAAGCTGGAGAACCGCGAGGCGGTGCTGATGAGCGTGCTGATACCCGCGGCCACCCTGCTGGTGCTGTGGATGGCGTGGCGGATGCCGGCGCAGAACGCCTTCACCACCGGCGACTTCGTCGCCTTCCACGCGGCGCTCTTCGGGCTGCTCGGCGCCACGCATACGCTGGTCTCCACCGTGCTCGACCTGGTGAACCTGAAGCCGGTGTGGGACCGGGCGCGCCCGATCCTCGAGACGCGCTCCGAGGATGCCGGGCGCGGCGGCGAGCGCCACGAGCCCGCGGGCGCCATCACGCTCGACCAGGTGTCGTTCGCCTATCCCGGCGGCCCCGAGGTGCTGCACGAGGTCTCGCTCGCCATCGCGCCCGGCGAGTTCGTCGCCATCGTCGGTGCCAGCGGCTCGGGCAAGTCCACGCTGCTGCGGCTGCTCCTCGGCTTCGAGGCGCCCGCCCGCGGAACGATCCTCTACGACGGGCGCGACGTGGCGAAGCTCGACCTGCGCCACCTGCGCGGGCGCATCGG
>JBBQBW010000325.1:0-4119 GCA_038318025.1 Burkholderiales bacterium
GGACATGCGGGCGTCTGCATTGCAGAACCCATTGTGGCCTTTGCGATTGGTTACTCGCAACCAGTGTTCCGCACTGCAGAATCAAGCCCCCCGCTGCCCCTGCCAGCACGAGCCCCGCGAACGAGCGCGAGCGCGCGGCACCGCCCGCTTTCGGTTGACTTCCCTGCGCCTGGGCCGGCCGCGCGCGCGCGACGACGTGGCGACCATCGAAGCGGTGCGCAAGGCGGTGGGCGACGACATGGCGCTCATGGTCGACTACAACCAGGGCCTGGATCGCGCCGAGGCGCTCGCGCGCTGCCACATGATCGACTCCATGGGCCTCGCCTGGATCGAGGAGCCGCTCGTCTACGACGACCTCGAAGGCCACGCCCAACTCGCCGCCGGGCTCGACACGCCCATCCAGATCGGCGAGAACTTCTACGGCCCGCGCGACCTGCAGGCCGCCCTTGCGCGGAAGGCCTGCGACTTCGTGATGCCCGATTTCATGCGCATCGGCGGCGTCACCGGCTGGCAGCGGGCCGCGGCCATCGCGGGTAGCGCCGGCGTTCCGGTCTCGACGCATCTCTACCCCGAAGTCGCCGCACACGTGATGCGCGTCACCGAAACCGCGCATTGGCTGGAGTGGCAGGATTGGATCGACCCGCTCCTGCAACGCCCGTTCACGGTCTCCGGTGGCTCGATGCGGATTCCGGACGTGCCGGGAGTCGGGATCGAGTGGGACGAAGGCGCTGTGAGGGCCTACTCCGCCTGACACTGAGGTAGCGCGGCCCTCTCACACGGGGTACTCCCGCTTATCTCGGTCTGCCGTGCAGAGTGCAGAATCCGGCACCAACGCTTGACGAGAATCGGCCCAGCAGCGATATGATGAATGCTGATACTGCGCGCTCTCCATTGCAGAACCGCGGCCGACCCAGGAGCGCGACAGCTACGTGCCGACGCGCGAATCGCTCAGGCTCATGCGCAGCGACCTCGACAAGAAGGGCGGCATCGTCAAGTCGGTGAAGAAGTGAGCATGCCCGATGGCCCCCGCCGGGCTTTGAGGCGGCCTTGGTCGAAATCGAGCTCGAGTTCCTGATCGATCGCCGCGACCACGGCGCCCTGGCGCGCTGCGCCGCGCAGGCGGGCGCTGGATCGAGGGACTCAAGGCAGCTGCACGACGCGGCGACGCTGCACGAACGGCTCGCGCCCGCCTTTCGTGTCGTGGTGACGCGCACCACGTGGCAGCTCTCCGATGGTGCCGGCAGCCGCCTCGAAGTGGCGCTCGACGTGGGCGAGGTGCCGGCCCGCGGGCGCAGCGAACCGCTTTCCGAGGTCCAGATCAGGTGCATCGAGGGCACGCCAGGTGGTCGCCGCCGGCCTCGCGCAGCTGCAGGCCAGCGAGCTGCGCATCGAGGCCAAGCGCCTGCGCTATGGAACCGATGCGCTGGCCTCGCTCTTCGAGTCGCGGCGGGCCGCGCGCTACCTCGACACCCTGTCGCGCCTGCAGGACGCGCTCGGGCGATCGAACGGCGCCGCCACGGCGTTGCGCCTGCTGCAGGAGCTCGATCCGCCGAAGCCTTTCGCGGAACATGCACGCGGCGTCTACGCGGCGCACGCCCGCAGCGACCCGGCCCAGTTGCGCGGCCTTGTGGCCCGGTTGCGCGCCTCTCGTCCCTGGCGCGGAGCGCATCGACGCGAGCCGTAGCGGCGGCGCCGCCATGAGTGTCACCGGGGCCTGGCCTTCCTCTCTTGAGGCTGATCTTCGCGTCCTTTACCGGCCGTCGCCTGCGACGCGGCAGCGGTTACACTGGAGGCCATTGCTCGGCCCCCGAGGAGGCGTTCCTGGATCTTGCCCGCTGGCGCACGCCGGCCATCGTGCTCGCATGCGCGGGTCTCGTCCTGATGCTCGCCCTCGGCATTCGCCAGAGTTTCGGCCTGTTCCTGCGGCCGATGTCCCTGGACCTCGGCTGGGGCCGCGAGACTTTCTCGTTCGCGATCGCGCTGCAGAACCTGGTGTGGGGCCTCGCGATGCCGTTCGCCGGCGCGATCGCCGACCGCAAGGGCTCCGGGCGCGTGATCGTCGCCGGCGGCGTGCTCTATACGGTCGGGCTCTATGCCATGGCTCACGCCCCGAGCCCGCTGCTCTTCAACCTGTCGGCGGGAGTGCTCGTCGGATTGGGCCTGTCGGGCACCGGCTTCGGCGTGGTGCTCGCGGTGGTCGCGCGCGCCTATCCGCCCGAGCGCCGTTCCCTCGCGGTCGGCATCGCGGGGGCGTGCGGCTCGATCGGGCAGTTCGTCATGCTGCCCACGGGTCAGGGGCTCATCAGCGCCTTCGGATGGCTCGCCGCGCTCACCACGCTGGCCGCCCTCGCCTTCCTGATGATTCCGCTCGGCGGTGCGCTCGCCGGCCGTAACGCCGCGGCGAACGAGAGCACCCAGTCGATCGGCGCGGCCCTTGCCGAGGCGGCGAACCATGGCGGCTTCTGGCTGCTCACCGGATCGTTCCTGGTATGCGGCTTCCAGACGATCTTCATCATGGTCCACCTCCCGGCCTACCTCGTCGACCGTGCGCTCGGCGCGGAGCACGCCATGGGCGCGCTCGCCACGATCGGCCTGTTCAACATCTTCGGCTCGGTTGCCGCCGGGGCGCTCGGTGCGCGCTACAGCCGCAAGTGGCTGCTCTTCTGGGTCTACGCGGTGCGCGCCATCGCGATCGGCGCCTTCATCGCCGCGCCTACCAGCCTCGCGAGCACCTATCTCTTCGCCGCGGTGATCGGATTCACCTGGCTGGGCACCGTGCCGCTCACCAACTCGCTCGTGGGCCAGATCTTCGGCCTGAAGTACCTCTCGACACTCTTCTCGATCGCATTCCTCGGCCACCAGCTCGGCGCCTTCGCCGGGGCGTGGGCGGGCGGTGCGGTCTTCGATGCGACCGGCTCCTACCAATGGGTGTGGCTCATGTCGATCGGGCTCTCGGTGATCGCGTGCGCGATGTGCGTGCCGATCGACGAGCGCGCCATCGTGCGCCCCGCCGCCGGAGGCGCGGCGTGAACGCCGTGCGTAGCGGCTCCCCGCGCGCCGTCTCCGGGGAGATGCGAGCGCTGCTCGACGCGCTGCCCATCGCGGCGGCGATCCTCGGCAAGGACGGGGCGGTCCTGCACGCCAACGAGGCGATGCGCGCGCGCGCCGGGCAATCCGATCCCGCGCGCCTTCCCGGCGCGCAGGTCTCCGAGACGCCGTCGGGGCGATGCGTGTTCGTCCTGCCCGAGGCCGAGCCCGATCCGCAGATGCAGCGACTCGCCTCGCTCGGCTTCATGCTCGCGGGCGTGTGCCACGAAGTCTCGAATCCGCTCGCCGCGATCCACTCGATGGTGCAGATCCTGCAGTCGCGCCGCGGCGTCACGACCGAGACGATCGAAAAGGGCCTGGGCTCGATCGCCGGCAACATCGTGCGGGTACTCGCCATCACCCGCAAGCTCGGCGACTTCTCGCGGGTGACCGGGGACGCGCCGCAGCCGCAGGCGGTGGATGCCGCGATGCGGGAGGCGCTCGGCCTGCTGCGCCACAACCGCTGGGGCGAGGACGTGCAGGTCGACTATCACGGCCTTCCCGAGGCGATCACGCGGGCGCGCCCCGGCGAGCTGCAGCAGGTCCTCTTCAACGTGATGCTGAACGCCGCGCAGGCGATGGAAGGCCGCGGGCGCATCGAGGTTTCCGCGGAGCGCATCGAAGGCCGGCGCATCCGTGTGTGCATCCGCGACAGCGGGCCGGGCATCCCCGAGGAGAACCTGCAGCACATCTTCGAGCCGTTTTTCACCACGAAAGTGCCCGGCGAGGGCACGGGCCTGGGCCTGGCGATCTGCAATGAGATCGTGCACGAGCTGGGCGGCTCGCTCGTCGCCAGCAACCATCCGGGCGGCGGCGCCTGCATGGAGCTCATCCTTCCGGGAGCCGCGTAGCGATGGCCGCGGCACGTCCGGAACGCGTCTTCATCATCGAGGACGACCCCGGCGTGTCCGAGGTCGTGACGCTGCTGCTGTCTCGCGAAGGCTACTTCGTCGAAAGCGCGGCGAGCGTGAAGGAGGGCCTGCGCCGCCTCGCCGCGGGCGACTTCGACGCCGTGGTGACGGACCTCAAGCT
>JBBQBW010000326.1:0-4097 GCA_038318025.1 Burkholderiales bacterium
TGGGCGTGGGAACGATGGCGCCGGTCGCGGCGCGCGCCGCGGCGGGGTGGGTGGGCGGCCGCGCGGCCCGGGCGCGGCGCGGGGGGTAGCCCACCGCGAGCCCCCGCAGACGGACATGTCGACCTTGCGCTCGCTCGCGGTCTGGGCCGTGCGGATCTCGGAGTAGCGGTCGGTCCTCGCGCTCCAGATCGACGCCACCGCTTCGGCCAGCGCCGCGTCGGAAGCGCCGCCGCGCACCAGCGACTTCAGGTCGAAGCCGCGCTGCGCGAACAGGCAGGTGAAGAGCTGGCCGTCGGTGGAGAGCCGTGCCCTCGTGCAGGTGGCGCAGAAGGCCTGGGTGACCGACGCGATCACGCCGATTTCGCCGCTGCCATCGACGTAGCGCCAGCGCTGCGCCACCTCGCCGCCGTAATTCGCGTCGATCGCCTCGAGGGGATGGTGCTCGGAGATGCGCCGCACCACTTCGGCGGAGGGGATCACGTCGTCCATCCTCCAGCCGTTGGTGGAGCCCACGTCCATGAACTCGATGAAGCGCACGATGTGGCCGGTGCCGCGGAAGTGCCGCGCCATCTCGGCCACCTGGTGGTCGTTCACCGCGCGCTTCACCACCATGTTCACCTTGATCGGTGCGAGGCCGACGCGGTCCGCGGCCTCGATGCCTTCCAGCACCCGCGCCACCGGGAAGTCGACGTCGTTCATGGCGCGGAAGGTGGCGTCGTCGAGCGAGTCGAGGCTCACGGTGATGCGGTCGAGGCCGGCCTGGCGCAGTGCCGCGGCCTGCGCCTTCAGCGCCGAGCCGTTGGTGGTGAGGGTGAGGTCCACCGTTGGCAGCGCCTCCCGCAGCATCGCCACCAGCCGGTCGATGCCGCGGCGCAGCAGCGGCTCGCCGCCGGTGAGCCGGATCTTTTCCGTGCCGAGCCCGTGGAAGACGCGGGCCAAGCGCACGATCTCCTCGAACGTGAGCAGTTCCCCGTGGGGGAGGAACTCGTGGTTGGGCCCGAACACGTCCTTCGGCATGCAATAGGTGCAGCGGAAGTTGCAGCGGTCGGTGACCGAGATGCGCAGGTCGCGCAGCGCTCGGCCGCGCGTATCGCCGGCGAAGGCGCCCGCCCGCGCACGCGCCGGAATCGGCGACGCGCGGCGCGCATCGGTGAGGGGAATGACGGTTCTTGCCATGGCGAATCCGGGGTCGAAATCGAGGATAGCATGGGTTACGCGGGTCGGATTTCCCCTATAGTTGCAGCATGAAAATACATCCTTCGCGTCGGCTCGCCGCGATCCTCGAGCGCGAGGCCCTGGAGAGCCGCTGGCTCGCCTTCCACTGGACCTTGCTCGGCGTGGTGCAGGACGTGGGGGGCGAAGCGCGCACGCTGATCGACGACGGCGTGCGCCTGCAGCGGCTCTTTCCCGGCCTCGAAATCTCCCTATACCCGGAGGAAGCGGAGGGCTATTTCCTCAACGTCTCGACGCAGGCGCCGAGCGTCTTTGTCTCCCTGCGCACCGACGAGGCGACCGGCGAGCCCTATGCCGCCCAGGCGACCCTTTCCTACAACGAGGCGGCGCGCTGGATGGATGGCGGCGAGCGCGTGGAGCGCACTGGGGCCTGGCCCGAACTCATCGTCTGGATGGGCGAGTGGGTGGAGGAGAACTACCGGCCGGAACCCAAGAAGCGCCAGCGCCCCCGCTCGTTCGAAGGCCAGGAAGGAAAGCTGCGGGAGCGGGGCTGATGGCCGACGATCCCTTCCTGTCTCGCTGGTCGCGCCTCAAGACGCGCGCGCGCACCGAGCCGGCCCCCGAGCCGGCCCCGCCACCCCCGCCGGCGGTGCCGGCCGCCGGTTCGGCCACGAGCGCGACCGCGGTCCCGGCCGAGCCCGTTGCGTTGCCCGACGTTGCCTCCCTTACCCCCGAGTCCGATTTCACCGGGTTCATGAAACCGGACGTCGACCCGCATCTGCGGCGCTCCGCGCTGCGTATGCTTTTCCAGGACCCGAGATTCAACGTGATGGACGGACTGGACACTTACATCGCTGACTTTTCCCAGCCGGACCCGCTGCCCCCCGAATGGCTGGGGCAGTTGAACCAGATGGCGCGGCTCGGCGAGTATCGCGAGCCGGAGCCGAAAGGCGAGGCCGAAGGGGAGGCCGCGGAGGCCGAGGCGGCGCCGGAAGTCCTTGGCGAGCCCGCGGCGGCCGATCCGCAACCCGATACTTCCAATGCATCATCCGAGTCCGTGAAAGTCGTCCAATCCGATGCACCGATGCGGAGCAATTGACCATTTTTGTGGTGTAGACTGGGCCCATAAGAAATATGAATTCGGTCCCCTATGGGGGCGGATCAACCAGAGGAGCGCTCCGTCGCATTGGGCGGGGCGCGCAACACACAGATGACGTCGGGCACTGAAGCAGCAGCCCCGTTCGTGCACGCGGGCGGCGCTGCATCCACGCTCCACGGAGAACCCGTCACGCTACATCGACGGGCAGCTCCCGAGGACTCGTTGCCTCGAAGCGCCGCGCTGGCATCGCTGGGCAACCTCGCAGCTCCCGACGCCGTAGCGCGCGTCTCCTATCGTTCCCAGGGCAATTTGCTGGTTGTCGCCAGCGGCGATGTGCCGCGCGCCCGCGAAACGGCCCGGGCCCTCGCCACCGACCTCCATGTAACGCTGCTCGGCGCGGGCGCTTCTCCCCATGCGGCCGTAACCGCGTGGGAAGGCCGCGTCGATTCGCTCGCCGGCTACCTCGGCGAATTCACCGCGACCCTTTCGGGCCTGAGCGTGGCGGGTGCGCCGGCCGCGAGCCAGCCCACGCCAGCGCGTTTCGACCTGGTGCTGGACTTCTCCGCGGCGCCGCTCTTCGCGATGCGCCAACCGCCACAGGGTTATTTCCACGCGCCGGCGGAAGCGGCCGCGCTGCAGGCCACGTTGGAGCAGCTGCGCCAGTCGGTAGGCGAGTTCGAGAAGCCGCGCTTCTTCCATTACCGCGAAAACCTCTGCGCCCACAGCCGCTCCCAGGTCGAGGGTTGCAACGCTTGCATCGACATCTGCTCCACCCAGGCGATCCAGTCCGACGGCGACCATGTGAAGGTCGATCCGCACCTTTGCATGGGTTGCGGGGCGTGCGCTACCGTGTGCCCTTCCGGCGCCATGGGATACCAGTACCCGAAGGTGTCCGATCGCGGCGCGCAGATGAAGCAGCTGGTGAGCGCGTTCCGGCATGCCGGCGGCAGCAATGCCTGCATCGTGTTCCACGACGGCGATGAGGCCGCGGCGCTCGTCGACCAGGCCATCGAGGAAGGGGCGCTTGCGCCCCGGGCGCTGCCGCTCGAGGCGTGGAACGTGGCCGCGATCGGCCTGGACCTGGTGCTGCCGGCGCTCGCCTTCGGCGCGAGCCAGGTCGCCATCGTCACCACCCCGAAGCAGGATCCCGAGTACGTCGCCGCACTCCACGCGCAGATGGCGATCGGGCAGGCCATCGTCGACTCGCTGGGTTACGCCGGCCGGCACTTCGCGGTGCTGCAGGTCGCCGATGTCGCGCAACTCGAGGCGGACTTCGCCGGCCTCGCGCCCGCGGCCACCGTCGCCATTCCGGCCACGTTCCTGCTCTCCGACGACAAGCGTACCGCCATCGAATTCGCCGTGGAGCACCTGGTGCGCCACGCTCCCGCGAAAGTCGACGAGATCCCGTTGCCAGCGGGGAGCCCCTTCGGCGAGGTGCGAGTCGACACCGCCAAGTGCACGCTGTGCATGGCGTGCGTGGGCGCGTGTCCCGAATCCGCGCTGATGGATGGCGCCGACGAGCCCAAGCTCAAGTTCCTCGAGCGCAACTGCGTGCAATGCGGGCTGTGCGAGAACACCTGCCCCGAGGGCGCCATCACGCTCTTCCCGCGACTGCTGCTCACGCCGGCGGTGCGCGAGGCGCGGGTGCTGAACGAGGCGCAACCGTTCCACTGCGTGAGCTGCAACAAGCCCTTCGGCACGCGCCAGATGGTGGACGCGATGATGGGGCGCCTCGCCACCCATTCGATGTTCTCTGGCAACGGCGCGCTGCGCCGCCTGCAGATGTGCGCCGACTGCCGCGTGGTCGACATGATGTCCAACAAGA
>JBBQBW010000327.1:0-4091 GCA_038318025.1 Burkholderiales bacterium
GGGCTTTCCCGCGGGGGTGGTCAACATCGTCACCGGCGACGGCGCCGTGGGCGCGGCCCTGGTGGCGCACCCCGGCGTGGACAAAATCGCCTTCACCGGCTCGACGAAAGTGGGCAAGGCGGTGGCCAAACAGGCCGCCGAGCGCCTCGCGCGGGTCTCGCTGGAGCTGGGCGGCAAGTCGCCCAATATCATCTTCGCCGACGCCGATGCCGACAACGCGCTGAACGGCGTGTTGGCCGGCATCTTCGGCGCCACCGGGCAGACCTGCCTCGCGGGCTCCCGCGTGCTGGTGCAATCCGACATCTACGACGCCTTCGTGCCGAAGCTGGTGGAGCGCGCCCGCAAGATCCGCCTCGGCGACCCGCTCGATGCGGACACCGAGATGGGCACGCTCTCCTGCCGCATGCAATACGACAAGGTGCGCTCGATGATCGCCATGGCCCACGAGGACGGCGCCGAGCTGCTGTGCGGCGGCGGGCACCCCGAGGCGCCGGCATTGCGCGCCGGCTTCTTCCTCGAGCCCACCATCTTCGGCAACGTGAAGAACGACATGCGCATCGCCCGCGAGGAAGTGTTCGGGCCGGTGCTGTGCATCCTGCGCTTCAAGGACGAGGAGGAGGCGGTCGCCATCGCCAACGACACGCGCTTCGGCCTGGCGGCGGGCGTGTGGACCCACGACGTGAAGCGCGCGCACCGGATGACGAAGCGCCTGCGTGCCGGCACGGTGTGGGTGAACACCTATCGCCGCACCAACTACGCCACCCCCTTCGGCGGGATGAAGGAAAGCGGCATGGGGCGGGAGAATGGCCTCGACGCGATCTACGAGTACACCGAGACCAAGAGCGTGTGGATCGACACCGGGCCCGGGATGAAGGACCCGTTCAACCCGCGGGGGTGATTACCACTGGAAAGCTGGATCGCAGATGGCCGCAGATCGAACGCAGAGGGTCGCAGATGAGATGGAAGCGACGATCAGGGTTATCGTGGATCGCGAAGGGATCGACTCATCACCTTTCGTCAAGCTTCACTTCATACCGGACTCTCAGTACGCCTTGATCCCATCTGCGACCCTCTGCGTTCGATCTGCGACCATCTGCGATTCCGTCCTAGCCCAGTCATAGCCCCGATCCGCCGCGAGGCGGAGTGCCGGGATTGACCCCGTCTCCAGTTTCCACAGGGCGCTGCGCAGCTCCCCCGCCCGCGCCACGCCCAGCACCGGCGCCACCAGCTCCTCGAACTTGGCATCGATGTCCGCGTCGGTGAGCGGCGCCTCGGGGTCTCCCTTGCGATAAGGGGAGAAGTGCTCGATGCGTCGCCCGTCGTCGAGCGTGATGGCCACGCGCGAGGCGCGCTGGCCCGGAAACTTTGCCGTGAGCTCTGCATCCCCCGTGAGCGAGATGCGGCGCATCAGGTCGCGCAGCCCCGGATCGGCGAGCCGCTCGGGCGCAAACGCCCCGAGGCGCACCGAACCGTGCGTGAGCGCATGGGCCACCACGTACTGCGTGCTGAACTTCGCCTCCGCCGCGGTGCGTGGCTCGGGATTGCCCGCGACGTCGAGGGTGGCCTGGTAGCTCGCGATGTCGACGGAGCGCACGCGATCCGCGGTGGCTCCCTGGGCGCGCAACACGAGCGCCGCATCGATCGCGGCGAACGCATGGCCGCAGCAGCCATGGTTCTTCTGCGTGATGCGCATGATGTTGTAGGTCCCGCCCAGCCCTGCGGTCGCCACTTCCCAGCGCGCGCCCTGCGACAGCGCCGCGCCGAAACCCGCGTCGCCCTCGAGGATGTCGGCAGCGCCGGTCACGCCCGCGGCCGCTGCCTGCGCCGAGGTCACGCCGACCTGGGCCGCGTGTCCGGCGTGTAATGGCTTGGTCATGGTGTCGGAACGGAACGCCTGCTGCAGCCCCGAGGCGAAGGTCCCCGCGGTGCCGAGCGCATGGCGCATCACCGCCGCATCGCCGGGAGCGAGGAGTGCCGCCGCCGCGGCCGCGCCGCCGAAAATTCCGGCGGTGCCGGTGGTATGGAAATAACGGTAGTGCGACGGCTGCACCGCGGCGCCGATGCGGGTGGAGATCTCATAGCCCACGGTCACCGCCGCGAGGAAGTCGCGCCCCGATCGATCCAGCTCCTCCGCCACGGCGAGCGCCGCGGCGATGACCGGGCAGCCGGGGTGGTACACCGCATCGCGGAAGATGTCATCGAACTCGACGGTGTGGGACGCCGAGCCGTTGATCCACGCCGCGAGCGCGGGAAACGCCGTGGTGCCGAACCCCGGCAGGCTGGAGCGGCCGTGGCCGAGCTCGCGGGCGTGGGCCTGCACCAGGTTCGTCGCCGGGGAAAGGCGGGTGCCGGGATAGAGCGCGGCGAACCAGTCGATCACCGCGCGCTTCGCGTGGTGCACCACCTCCGGCGGCAGCTCGCGTACCGCATCGCGGGCGCCGTAAGCGGCGATCGCGTGCAGCAGCGCGGGCTTGCCCATCAGTCGGTGGCGCCGGAGCGCGCGACCACCGGCTTCCACCCCTCGTGGTCGCGCTTCACCAAGGCGGCAAAGTCCCGGGGGCTGCCGCCGATCGGGTCGGCGCCCTGCCTCTCCAGCGCGTCGATGGTGTCCTTTTCCTTCAGGATCTCGTTCACGGTGGCGTTCAGCTTGTCGATGATCGACTGCGGGGTGCCCTTCACGGCGAAGAGGCCGAACCACGCGCCCGCGTCGAGGCCGGCGATGCCCAGCTCCTTCATCGTGGGCACATCGGGCAGCGCCTTGCTGCGCGTGCCGGCCACTTGTCCCACGGGCAGGAGCTTCCCGCCCTTGATCTGCCCGATCACCGACGGGAGGGTCGCGAACATGAACTGCACGCGCCCCGCCATCACGTCGCCCACGGCAGCCGCGCCCTTGTATGGCACGTGGGTGGTCTCGATGCCCGCCTTCTCCGAGAACAAAAGCCCCGACAGGTGCGCCACCGTGCCCACGCCGGTGGAGGCGTAGTTGAGCTTGCCCGGGTTGGCCTTGCCCTCGCGCACCAGGTCGGCCACGGTCCGGATCTTCAGGTCCGGCGCGGTCACCAGCACGTTGGCCACGTCCGCCACGATGATCACCGGCACGATCGCGGTGAGGGGATCGGTGGCGAGCTTCTTCGGCAGCGAGGGCGAGATCACGATCGGGCCCGAGGAGGACATCAACAGCGTGTAGCCGTCCGCGGGCTGCGCCACCACGTAGTCGGTGCCTAGCGTGCCGCCCGCGCCGGGCTTGTTCTCCACTACCACCGCCTGCTTCCAGCGGTCGGAGAGGCGATTGGCGATCTGGCGCGCGATCACGTCGGTGGTGCCGCCGGCGGAGAACGACACGATGATGCGGACCGGCTTGCTCGGGTACTCCTGGGCCGCGGCGACGGCCGGGACCAGGGCGGTGATGGCGAAGGCCAATGCGGCGGCGAGCCGGCGGATTGCGGGCATTGCGGTCTCCTCGGGGGTGTGGGTATTTGCATGAAGCTTACATGCTCCCTCTCCCTTGGAGAGGGCCGGGGAGGGGGTTCTACCGCTTCCGATGCGCCAAGTGCAGAATCACTCCGAGATGGAAACCGCCTGCCCCACCGACGCCCCCGTGCCTCGGCCCGCCCCGCCGCTGTACCCGCGCTGGGTGCGGCGCCAGCAGCCGCTGGTGACCAAGGAGCTGGTGCAGTTCATCGCGCTGTCGATTGCGGTGCACATGCTGGCGATCGCGCTCTTCGGCGCGCCCAGCGGCGGTAACCGCGAGGGCCGCGCGATGTGGGGGTCGCTGTCGGTGGTGATCCGCGATTCGTGGCGCGACGCCGGGCCGAGCCTGAAGATGGAGCGCGAGCTGCCCCCGCTCGTCGCTCCCGCGCCGGAGCGCAAGCCCGCGCCCGCCGCGCGCCGCGAGCCGCCCGCTCCTGCCGCGCCGCCCGTCGACCTCGGCATGGCGAAGTCGCTGCAGCCCCCGGTGGCGACAGCGCCCCCCGCGGAAGCCCCGTCGCGGCCCGAGCCCGCACCGCCTATGGCCGAGGCCGCGCCGCCCGCCATCGAGGCGCCCTACGTCGTGCCCCCGCTGCTCGAGCGCCTCCCCGTACCCGACCGCA
>JBBQBW010000328.1:0-4081 GCA_038318025.1 Burkholderiales bacterium
ACCGTGCTCGATCCGCGCGACGTCGACGCCCCGGCGGCGCAGCGCGAGGGTGGCATGCACGAGGTCGGCCACCCCCTTGGCCGGCACCACGCGCCCGACATAAGCGAAGACGACCGGTGCCTGCGCATGGCGGCGCGGCCAGCGCGGCGGCGCGGCGGGCACTTCCACGGGCAGATCAAGGGTCGAAATCCGCTCCCCGTCGAGACCATGCTCGAGGAGGAAGCGGCGGTTGTACTCGCTGTCGCACCACACGTGGTCGGCCCAGGCGAGGTTCTCGAGCTGGGCGAGGGAGCGGTCGATTGTCGGGCGCATGGCCTCGCTCACCAGCGCGCGCGGCGTCACGTTGTGGAAACGCGCGAAGCGGCGCGCGCGCCCGTTGCCGAGGATGATCGCGTCGAAGAGGTCGTAGCAGATGCCGAAGTGGAACAGCAGCGCGTCGGCGGCGAGAAACCGCGGGTCCATCACCAGCTCCTGCAGCCGCGAGACGTTGCGCGAGCGCAGCCCCGGAAAATCGCAGCGATAGGAAAACAGGGTCACATTGCCGGGCGAGGCCGCCTCGAGCGTGCGGACGGTCTCCGCCACCGAGGCCGAGATCGCGTCATGCTGGACGCAGAGGCTGTTCACCACGGCCACGCGCGTGCCCGGCGGGATCACTTCAGGCCTCCGCGGCCGCGACCACCCGGGTCACGACGGGGGCGCTCGCGACGCGGCGCGCGAAGGCCTCGAACTCGGCAGCGCATGCCCCGGCAGTGAAGCGTTCCTCGTAGACCTCGCGGCCGCGCTGCCCCAGCCGCTCGCGAAGGCCGGCGTCGGCGAGCAGACGCTCGAGGCAGGCGAGGAGCGAGGATGCGTCCCCGGGCTCGGCGAGCAGGCCGGTCTCGTTCTCCACAATGATCTCGGGCATCCCGCCGGCGCGGCAGCCGACCACGGGCTTGGCGAACATCATCGCCTCGAGGAAGATGAGGCCGAAGGACTCGTAGCGGGAGGGGGCCACGAACACGTCGCAGCCGGCCACACACGCGTAGAGCCTGTCATCGGGCACCTTGCCCTCGAAATGCACCCGCGCGGCCACCGGATCGCCGGCACGCTCCCGCTCGAAGCGCTGGCGGAAAGTCTCGCCGCCATCGCCGGGCAGCGTGTCGTCGCCGATGAGCGTGAGGTGGGCTTCGGGATGGCGCTCGAGCAGCGGCGCGGCGATGGAGAGCAGCACGTCCACCCCCTTGCGGCGCTCGAGGCGGCCGACGAACACGATGTTGACCCGGCCGGGAAGCGTGGCAGGCGCCGCGCGGCGCGGTGCCATGCCGAGCGGCACGATGCCGGTGCGCTGCGCGGGAAGCGTCACCGCGTACTGTCGCTGCACCGTGGCGGCGATGTCGCGACTGATCGAGTGGATGCCGTGGCTGTCACTAAAGAGGCGCGCCTCAGCCGCCACCATGGGCCGCACGAAATCGCGCATGAACGCCGCGTCGGCGGTCCACTCCGGGTGCGTGTCGAGCGCGATCCGCAGCGTCGTCTGCAGGCTCGTCACGAGCCGGAAACGCCCGTCGAGGTGCACCGCGATCCCCTCGACATCCCAGACCGGGGCTGCCACGAGGTCGATCAACCGATGGCTCGCGATGCGCTCCAGCTCCCGCAGCATGGTCGCCGAGTGGTTCCACACGGGCTGCGGGATCTCCATGGCGATGGCGGCCTCGCTGCGGGGCATATCGCCCACCACCATGCGGTGGACCCAGACGCCCTTCTCGTAGTCCACGGTGTTGTGGCCTTCACCGCGGGTGAGCACGTGGACGTCGTGGCCGCGGTCGGCCAGGGCACCGGCCAGATCCGCGGTGAAGCGGCCGATGCCGCCCGAGATGCGCGGCGGGTAATCCTGGCTGAGAAAGCAAACCGTCATGCGGTGTTGCGCTCTGGCGCGCGCGGGAAAGGGCATGAAGGGCGACGCGTGTAGCACCTGGTGGCCGGGGCCCAGCAGCGTCGGAACCCCCGCGGCGTGCTCGGTGCCGATGCGCACGGCGCGCTCGAGGTCGTCGAGGAAGCGCTGGTGGTCCTCCGCGGTCGCGAGCCCGTTCTCCGAGCACCACTTCGAATCGGCCACCTGGCGATCGCGGAACTCGCCGAGGTTGAGCTCGATCTCGGCCGCGTCGTGGTTGGAAGGCGCGTGGCGCAGCGTGAAGTAGAACTTGTTCTTGATCACCGGGAAGCGGTTCTTCAGCGCGCGCTTCTCGTTGCGGATGTGGCTCGGCAGGTACTTGTGGTGGATGAAGGCGTCGTCCACGAAGCGCACCTGCCACCCCGCGTCGACCATGCGCAGGCACACGTCGGTCTCGTCGAGGTAGTACTCGAACTCCTCATCGAATCCCCCGACCTCCAGCAGCGCCTCGCGCCGGAAAGACGCGTTGGTGCCCAGCATCGCGCAGTACCAGTTGCTGCCCGGAAAGCTGTAACGATCGGAGGGGTTGCGCTCGAAGTCGAGCCTCGCGTCTCCCATGCGGTTGCAGAGGATGTACTTGGCCTGGAAATCGAAGCCGGTGTGGTTGAACACCATGCCGCCCACGCCTCCCACGTTGGCCGAGGAGTACCCGGCCTCGAGCTGGTCGAGCCACTCTGGCTCGGGCACCGCGTCGTCGTCGATGAACGCCACGACGTCGCCGCTCGCCATCGCGATGCCGATGTTGCGCGAGACCGAGAGGTTCGTGATCGGGCAATGGCCCACCTTCACCCGATCGCTCCATCCCCGCAGCAGCTCCGGGCTCGCGTCCGTGGAAGGCCCGTTCACCACCACCACCTCGAAGCGGGGATGCTTGAGGAAACGCAGGCTGTCCAGCGTGACCGCGAGGCTCGGCCCGCGGTTGTAGGTGTTGATGACGATCGAGAAGGAGAGGCGGGGCATGGTCTGCGCGCTATGGGCCTGCGCCCTTCACGATCGCGAACCCGAACGATGTCGTGACGTACTGCTCGATCAGCAGCTTGAGGTGGGTCTTCTGCGCGTAGGGCGGGAGGTCCACGTAGTTGTCCTGCGGCAGGTCGCCGCCGGTGAAATTGAGCGTCAGGATGCGATCTCCAGCGGCTTCCACGCGCGCGGCCAGGCCCTCGAGGTCACGCCGGCGGTAGAGCGACAGCACCGGCGTCTCGAACGTGGCGTCGTTGCTCGAATGGTTGTACTCGGTGGTGTGAATGGCGACACCGCCCGGGCGCAGGAAACGACTCGCGTTCAACACGAAGCGCAGCCCCGCCTCGATCGAGCCGATGTGCTCGAACGCGCAACAGGACCACAGGAAATCGAAGGTGCCGAGGTCGTCCGGGAGCTCGTTCATGTTCACGCCGCGAAAGGACACGCGGCGCAGGAAAGTCTCCTTGTCGCAGATACCGGGGTAGAAGTAGTTCTCCACGGAAGTGCTGCCGAAAAAGGTGTCGCCCGTTTCGACGGGGGGAATGTCGGTCGCGAGCACGGTGCAACCGTATCGCGCCATGACGGCCGCGATGGGCTCCCGCCCGCAACCGAACCCCACACCTGAGACACCTTCGCGCAGCAGGCCGAACCGCTCCAGCATCCGCAGGGTGTAGATGTACTCCCACTGCTTGCGGTGGTAGACGCGCAGCTGCTTGATCTCGGCGCAGAGCCGGTCGTAATCGAACTCGTCGAACTGCGCGGCGGTGCAGAGCTGGGAGCCCACGTCGCGCAGGGTCGGCGGGGTGTCGATCGTCATGCCCATTTCTTCCTTTCTCCTTTGGCGCTTGGGTGGCTCAGGCGCGTGCGCGCGCCTCCATCTCGAGGCACTTGCCGTTCGCGCGACCGATCACCGGGAACTCGACGTCGCGGAATCCCACCTCGCCGAAGAGCTGGCGCAGGGAATCCTGGCTGAACATCGTGTAATGGAAGTCGCCTTCGTAATCCTGGCCGCCGAAGGTGACCTCGCGCAGGTCGTCGAACGGCATCCTTCCCGCCCCGAAAGTCGCGATCATCGAGACCGCGTCGGGCACCACGCAGCGCAGCGTGCCGCCCGAGCGCAACAGGGACTTCCAGTAGGGCAGGACCTCGCGCTTGAGCTGCTCCTCCGGAAAATGCTCCAGAAGGTGTGCC
>JBBQBW010000329.1:0-4071 GCA_038318025.1 Burkholderiales bacterium
TCGCGGACCTCACGTGGTTCGCGGGCTTCGCTGGCGGCCGGCACATCGCTCATCGCGGGTGCGTCGGCAGCAGTCTCGCGCGGAGCGTCGAAGAGCTCCTGCGTGGTGCCGCCTTCGGAGATCGCGCCGTCACGCGGCGGACGATCGCTCCGATCGCCACGGCCACGACGGCGGCGGCGCGTGCGGCCGGTGCCGTCGCCTTCGTCGTCGCGCGCTTCGGGATCCGGCGGTTGCGCCTGCGCGGGTTGCTGCTGCACGACATCCGGGGCCAGGGCTTCCGGTGCCGGACGCGGCTCGCGCGGCGGACGATCACCACGGGGCTCGCGCGGCGGACGGTCGCCACGGGGCTCGCGTTGTCCTTCGGGACGCGGCTCGCGGGCCTGCTGGCCCTCGGCGCGCGGCTCACGGGCGGCACCATCGGCACGCGGCTCGCGGCCCTCGGCGGCCCGGCCTTCGCCACGGCCATCACGGCGCGGCTCGCGGCCGCCTTCGCCGCGATCTTGACGCGGCGGACGCTGCTCGCCGCTACCACTGCCGCTGCGGCGTTGGGAATCACGCCCGCCTTCGCTGCGGCCACCTTCTCCACGGCCACGGCCGGCATTGCGATCGCGATCGCCGCGGCCACGACCCTCGGGACGGCGTGCGCCGTCGCGGGCGGGACGCTCCTCGAGCACCGCGGTCGGCGCCGGGCGGGGCGCCACGGGCGCGGTCTCGGCGGGCTTCTTCAGCCAGCCGAACAGGCGGTCGAGGAAACCATGTTGCTGCGGCGGCTCCGGCGCGCGCACCGGCGCAACGGGCGCGGGGGCGGACGGGGGCTGCGCGGCGCGGCGCGCGGCCGCCGGCACGGGATCGGCTGTCATCGGCGCCGGCTGGTCGGGGGTGATGCCCTTCACCAACGGCTCGGGACGCACCGGCTTCGCGTCATTGCTCTTGGTCGGCAGCGCCGGGGCCTCTTCGGCCGGCGCCGTCACCATCTCGTAGCTGGGCCGCTGCTCGTCCAGCTTCTCCGCGTCGTGGCGCAGGCGCTCGACGGAGTAGTTGGGGGTTTCGAGGTGCGGGTTGGGGATCAGCAGCACGTGGATCTTGAGGCGGGCCTCGATGCCGAAGATCTCGCTCCTCTTCTCGTTCAGCAGATAGGTCGCGACATCCACGGGAACCTGGCAGTGGATGGCTGCGGTGTTCTCCTTCATCGCCTCTTCCTGCAGGATGCGCAGGACGTGCAGCGCCGTGGAAGCCGTGTCGCGGATATAGCCGGTGCCGTGGCAGCGAGGGCAGGGCGAGTGCGTGGTCTCTTCGAGCGACGGCTGCAGGCGTTGGCGCGAGAGCTCGAGCAATCCGAAGCGCGAGATCTTGCCGATCTGCACCCGGGCGCGGTCGTGTCGCAGCGCTTCGCGCAGGCGGTTCTCCACCTCGCGCTGGTTCTTGGCGCTCTCCATGTCGATGAAGTCGATCACGATGAGGCCGCCCAGGTCGCGCAGGCGCAGCTGGCGGGCCACTTCGTCGGCCGCTTCGCAATTGGTGTTGAAGGCGGTCTGCTCGATGTCGTGGCCGCGTGTGGCGCGCGCGCTGTTCACGTCCACGGAGACCAGGGCCTCGGTGTGGTCGATCACGATGGCGCCGCCCGAGGGCAGCGTCACGTCGCGGCGGTAGGCGCTCTCGATCTGGTGCTCGATCTGGAAGCGCGAAAAGAGCGGGATGTCGTCGCGATAGTGCTTCACCTTGCCGACGTTGGCCGGCATCACGGTGGACATGAACGACAGCGCCTGGTCGTAGATCGCCGGCGTGTCGATCAGGATCTCGCCGATGTCGGGCTGGAACAGGTCGCGGATCGCGCGCACCACCAGGCTCGATTCGAGGTAGATGAGGCAGGGGCCTTTTTCCTCTTCGGCGGCCTTGTGGATGGCGCCCCACAGCTGCAGGAGGTAGTTCAGGTCCCACTGCATTTCCTCGGCGCTGCGGCCGATGCCCGCGGTGCGGGCGATGAGGGACATGCCCTCGGGGACTTCGAGCTGGTCCATCACTTCGCGCAGTTCGTTGCGGTCCTCGCCCTCGATGCGGCGCGAGACTCCGCCGCCGCGCGGGTTGTTGGGCATGAGGACCAGGTAGCGCCCGGCGAGGGAGACGTAGGTGGTGAGGGCCGCGCCCTTGTTGCCGCGCTCGTCCTTGTCCACCTGGACGATCATGTCGTGCCCGACCTTGAGGTGGGTCGACATCTTGGAGCGGCCGAACTCGCTGCCGTCGTTGACCATCCACTGCTTGGCGATTTCCTTGAACGGCAGGAAACCGTGGCGCTCGGCGCCGTAGTCGACGAACACCGCCTCGAGGGACGGTTCGACGCGGGTGATGACACCCTTGTAGATGTTGCTCTTGCGTTGCTCTTTGCCGGCGGACTCGATGTCGAGGTCGATGAGTTTCTGACCGTCGACGATCGCGACCCGGAGCTCTTCCGCCTGGGTCGCATTGAACAGCATGCGTTTCATTTCTATTCTCTCCCGCGCTCTGCCACGGAAGAGGGCCCCGGTCGTCCGGGGACCCGGATCGACGAGCTACTTCAGAAGTTCGTTCTTGATTGCATCACGGAGTGAGCGAGAGGGACGATTTCTGGTTTTCTTCGTCTGGCGTCCGCGGCATGAAGCCCCGGAGGCGTGGAATTCGTGGTGCGTCGAGCGCGTGTGATTCGTTTACCATCGCCCTTGGTCTTGCAGGCGAGCGACGTTTGCCTGCTCGGGCGCCTTCGGTAGCGCCCTGGGGTGTCCCTTAAGGACGGTGATTCCCACTATGATTCCAGAAGCGCAGTGAACTGCAAGGCTGCAACCTCTGTTGGAAATCAACTACATATAAGTATACCCGGATGCCCGTCGATGACAAGGCAAATTCCCCGGCATCGCCCGCGGTGCGCTGGATCGAGGTCGCGGAAGACGAGGCCGGGCAGCGCATCGACAACTATTTGCTGGCGCGGCTGAAGGGCGTTCCAAAGAGCCGGATCTACCGCATCCTGAGGAGCGGCGAGGTGCGGATCAACAGCCGCCGGGTGGAAGCGTCCCGGAAGGTCGTCGCCGGCGACCGCATCCGGGTTCCTCCAGTGCGGGTGGCGGAGCGCGACGAGGACGTTCCCGCGCCTCATTTCAGGCTCCCGGTGCTGTTCGAGGACGAGTTCCTCACGGCGATCGACAAGCCCGCCGGCATCGCGGTCCATGGCGGCAGCGGCGTCTCCCACGGCGTGATCGAGTCGCTGCGCGCGATGCGCCCCCAGGCGCGCTTCCTCGAGCTCGTCCACCGCCTCGACCGCGACACGTCCGGGGTCCTGCTGGTAGCCAAGAAGCGCGCGAGCCTGCTCTCGCTCCAGGAGCTGATGCGCGAGCGGGCCATGGAGAAGCGCTACCTGGTGGCGGTGGCCGGCCGCTTCCGCAACGAGGTGCAGCGCGTTCGCGCGGCGCTCGCCAAGCGCGTCGATGCCGCCGGCGACAAGCGGGTCTCGGTGTCCGAGGCGGGCCAGGAGGCGGAGACCGTTTTCACGCGCTTGGCGCGAGGCGAGGAGTTCAGCCTCCTCGAGGCGCACATCCTCACCGGGCGCACGCACCAGATCCGCGTCCATGCCACCCACCTGAAGCACCCGGTGCTGGGCGACGACAAGTACGGCAACTTCGAGCTCAACAAGCGGCTGCGGCACGAGGGGCTCAAGCGCATGTTCCTGCACGCGCGCTCGCTCGCTTTCACTCACCCGGCCACCGGGGCGGCGATGCGGCTCGAGTCGCCGCTGCCCCCCGACCTGCAGGCCTTCGCCACGCGCCACATGGGAGGCACTTGAGCTACGAGCTGGTGATCTTCGACTGGGACGGCACGCTGATGGACTCGACCGCGGTCATCGCCTCGAGCCTGCAGGCCGCCTGTCGCGATGTGGGAATTCCGGAGCCGAGCCGCGAGGATGCGCTCTTCGTGATCGGGCTCAACCTCGCCGATACCTTCAAGCGGGTCGCGCCGGGGCTCGATCCCGAAGGGCAGCGTGCCCTGGCGGAACGCTACCGCCACCATTTCCTCACCCGCGAGCAGGAGATGCCGCTTTACGGCGGG
>JBBQBW010000330.1:0-4067 GCA_038318025.1 Burkholderiales bacterium
GAACCACCGCATCGAGACCATCGATGAAGTGCACCAGCGTCGACTGGTCGCCCTCGCTGTGGCCGTGGGCCACATGGTCGAACACGACGACCTGGTATCCCGCGTCGAGCAGCGACGGGGCGAAGGCCCTCCACTGGGCGCCGCGCCCGCCCCAGCCGTGGGAGGCGACGATCGCGGGCCGGTCCTCGCGGCCGAACCTCCATGCGGCGATGCGCTTGAAGCCGGCGGTCACGTCGAAGCGCGTGCCCGTGGCGAGCAGCTCCTGCTCGCGGGGGGTGTGCTCGTGGCGGGGCGGGGTGGAGAAGAGGCGCGCCGCGATCTCGGCCGCGCGGCGGGGCGCGAACACGCTGGCGCCGGCGAGCTTGAGGCGCAGCGGGGCCATGCCGGCCCATTCGCCGAGTCGGGACTGGCGGAGGCCGTAACTACGAACGTTCGTGCTATTTCTGGTCAGCGTTGCGGGGGCCATGGCTTTGGACTCCTTCCTGTGGATCAGCCGCGTGCGGGGGCGGCGGCGTGGGTACGGATGAGCGTCTCGAACGCCTTGCGCGCCCGGGACTGGGCGAGCTCGGTGCCGATGAACGACTCGGTGTGGAAGCAGGCGAGCACGATGGCGAAGAGGCCGAAGGCGATGTCGCCGGGGTCGGTGTCCGCGGCGAGCTCGCCGGAATCGATCGCCAACTGCACCGACTTGCCCAGCTCGCGGCTGAGCATGCGGTGGCGCTCGAGGACGGCGTCGCGCATCGGGCCGCCGCGATGGGCGTATTCCTTGTTCGCCGCGTCCAGGGGGCAGCCCCCGGGCAGGTTCGCCTTGCGCGGCCAGCCGATCCAGTTGTCGAAGATCGCCTCGAGGCGCTTCAAGCCCCTCGGCACCTTCATCGCCGGCAGGAACACCAGCTCCTGGAACTGACGCGCCGCCTCGTCCACCGCGGCGATCTGCAGCTCGAGGCGCGAGCCGAAGTGGGCGAAGAGACCGCTCTTCGACATGCCCGCCTTCTCGGCCAGCGTGCCGATGGTGAGCGACTCGAAGCCCCAGGCGCTCGCCTGCTCCACGGCGGCGGCCAGGATCTGGGCGCGGGTTTCCTCGCCCTTGGAGGTGCTCGACTTGACGATGGCGGGGGGTGACATGGCGTCAGAATAGTACGACCGTTCGTTCATGTCAACAAACCTTAGAACCTTAGGGGACAGACCACCAATTGCATTAGGCGAAACCGGGCCGGCCCGTTTCATTTAATGCAATTGGTGGTCTGTCCCCTAAGGTTTCACGATTCTCTGGAACGTCACCAGCATCCCCGCCGTCGCCCCCCAGATGAAGCGCTCGCCGAACGGCATCGCCCAGTAATTGCGCAGGCGGCCCTTGAAGAAGGCGCTCTCGTGGCGGTGGTTGCGAGAATCGAGGAGAAAATCGAGCGGCACCTCGAAGACGTCGGCGACCTCGTGGGGGTCGGGCCGGAAGGCCATCGGCGGCCGCGCCCAGCCCACCACCGGTGTGACGGAAAACCCCGTGGAGGTGCGGTACTCCGGCAGCCGCCCGAGGAGTTCGACGCGATCGGGCTCCAGGCCCACTTCCTCGTGCGCCTCGCGCAGCGCGGTGCGCTCCGGCGTGCAATCGTCGTCGTCGCAGCGGCCACCGGGAAGGCTGATCTGGCCGGCGTGGTCGTTCAGGTGCGCGGTGCGCTGCGTGAACACCACCGTGGGTTGCGCGTGCTCGACGATGAGCAACAGGACGGCGGCGGGCCTGAGGGGACCCTGCCCGATCTGATGCTGGCGCTCCAGGTCGTCCGCGGTGAGTAGCTCTACGAGCGGAGGGTGCGAGGCGAGCTTCGCGATGATGTCGGCGCGCGAAGGCAGGGCAAAATCCATCGAGTACATTATAAGGATCCCGGAGACCCCTCGATGCTCCTCTACGATTACTTCCGCTCCTCCGCCGCGTTTCGCGTGCGCATCGCGCTGAACTTGAAGGGCCTCGCCGCCGAGCGCCGCTACGTGCATCTCGTGCGCGGCGAGCAGCGCAAGCCCGAGTATCTCGCCGAGAATCCCCAGGGACTGCTGCCGATGCTGGTGGTGGGCGACCGGCGTCTCATCCAGTCGCTGGCGATCCTCGAGTACCTCGACGAGAAGCATCCACTGCCCCCGCTGCTGCCAGTTGGCCTCGAAGACCGCGCGTCGGTGCGCTCCATCGCGCTCGCCATCGCCTGCGACATCCATCCGCTCAACAACCTGCGGGTGCTGAAGCGCCTCAAGAACGAGCTCTCCCTCGACGACGCCCAGCGCGATGCCTGGTATGCCCACTGGGTCCGCGAAGGTTTCACCGCCCTCGAGCCGACGCTCGCCGCCGCGGCGACCGGGCGTTTCTGCCACGGCGACACCCCCACCCTCGCCGACGTCTGCCTGGTGCCCCAGGTCTTCAACGCGCAGCGCTTCAAGGTTCCCCTCGAAGGCTTCCCGCGCATCCTCGCCATCCACGCCGCGTGCCTCGAGATCCCCGCCTTCGCCGACGCCCAGCCTTCCCGCCAGCCCGACGCCGAGCCTTAGGGGTCAGACTCCCAAGAACAACCTTCGGGGTCAGACTCCGAACGAATCCAAAAGGGCTGCCTTGGGAGTCTGACCCCGAAGGCAGCAAACCAACCCGCCTTGGGAGTCTGACCCCCAACGCTGGAACCTTTTGGCCCGCCGGAGGCAATAGCCGGTGAACGACTCGCCCATGGCCCCGATGCCCCCCGAAAACCCACAGCACGAGCTGGCGCTCCTTGCGAAGATGAAGCAGGGGGACGAGGACGCCTTCGCGGCCCTCTACCGCCGGCACAAGGACGCGGTGTACCGCCTGGCGCTGCTTTACTGCGGCGCCCCGGCCACGGCCGCCGACGTGACCCAGGACGCCTTCGTGTTCTTCCTCACCCAGACCCAGCAATACGACCCCACGCGCGGCACCCTCGGCGCGTGGCTCTGCGGCGTGGCGAGGAACATGGCGCGCAAGGCGGCCGGCTTGCGCGAGCTCGCCACCGACCCCGCCGATCTCGCCGACGACGCCCTGCCCCGCGAGAGCCAGATCGAACGCGACACGCCCGAAACGCGCCTCCTTCGCAGCGAGCAGGCGGAGGAGGTGCGCCGCGCCCTCGCCAGCATCGCGCCCCACTACCGCGACGTCCTCATCCTCTGCGAGCTCTCGGACCTGTCCTACGCCGAGGCCGCTCAGGTCTGCAACATCGATATCGGCACCGTCCGCTCGCGACTCTCCCGAGGCCGCGCCCAGCTCGCCCAACGCCTGGCCCTCGTCCGCGACGATGGCGCCATGGAGGCCGTGTCATGAAACCCACCGATTCGTTCCTCGATCCGATCCGCGACGCGGTGCTCGACAAGCGCCTGGCCGAACTCTCCCGCGAGCTGGGACGCCACCAGCCGCCCGCGGCCCTCGAAGGCGCCCTGGTCGCGCAGTTCCGACGCGCCCGCCAGCCGGCCCGCGCCCGCCCGCGCCTGTGGTGGATGCCGCCGCTGGCGCTGGCCGCCACCCTTGGCGTGGTGAGCTGGATGGTGCGCGCCCCGATGCCCGCCCAGCCCGCCGCCTTCGCCCTGCCCCCGATGGTCGAGAGCGACCCCGGCCCCTTCCTCGCACTCCGGCCGCTGGAGCGCATCGCGCTCGAGCCCTCGACCACCGTGGTCGCCACCGAGTTTCCGCGCGCACTCCTCGCCGACTGGGGACTGCCCGTTTCTCCCGATCGGGCAGGCGAGCCGGTGCGCGCGGAAATGCTGTACTCGGCCAACGGCGAGGCGCTCGCGGTCCGCTTGATCCAGTAGTGCAAACCCCAACGCATTCGCAACGCGCACACCAAGGAAACCACGATGAAAACCGTCTCCCTCGCCGCCCTCGTCGCCGCGGCCCTCGCCCTCCCGGCCACCGCTGCCACCACGACGCGCGTCGTCGAGAAACACGGCGACATCGGCAACCACGCGGAGGCGCTGGTCCTCAACCACACGCTGCTCGCCGACGGCGCCGCGATGCAGGGCGACGCGTGGAAGCGCTGGGCCGACGACTTCTCCCACAGCCTGCGCACCAACATGAACACCCTCTT
>JBBQBW010000331.1:0-4041 GCA_038318025.1 Burkholderiales bacterium
CGCGTCCCACCACTCCACCGGCAGCACCGCGAGCCCGTCGAGGTAGATGCCGAAGTGCAGGTGGTCGCCCGCCGCGAGCCCCGTCTCGCCGGACTTGCCGAGGGGTTGGCGCTTGGTGATCGCGTCTCCCGCCTTCACGTCCATGGAGCTCAGGTGCCCGTAGAGCGTGAAGAGCCCGAGGCCGTGGTCGATGATCACGGTGTTGCCGTAGATCCCCAGGTCGCCCACGAACGCCACGGTGCCGCTGTTGGCCGCCTCGATCGGATAGTTCTTCGTGACCGAGAGGTCGTAGCCGAGGTGGAACGCGTTGTCGATCGGCTGGCCGTTGTAGGTATAGGTGCGCTCGTCGGCGAAGTTCGCCTCCACCTTCGAGTTGCTGAGCTGCGTGAAGGCGCCTTCCCAGAGCATCTTCGGCGTCGCCTTCTTCGTGATTTCGAGGATCCTGTCCTCGTTCACCTTGCGCAGCTTCCGGTTCACCGCCACGAATACCTCGGTGGGGCTGCCCTGTCGCGCGGCGGTGTCGGTGAGCAGCGGCGCCACCTTGTTCTGCAGGAAGTTGTCCGAGAGCGCGATGGTGCTCTTCCTGTAGCGGACGTTTTTCAACTCGTAGTTGATGCGCATCTCGCGCGTGTTGCCGGCCTTGTCGGTGGCTACCAGCAGCGGCCGGGCTTCCGGGGGGGCGTTGTACGGGTGCGCGAAGAGGGCGATGTGATGGTCGGGGCGGTCCTTGATGGATCCCGCGAACCCGGGGAACCAGTAGTCGCCCATCTTTACGCCCGAAGTCGCCGTGTCCGCCGAGGGCTTGTAGACAATCACGCCCACGCCGCCGAAGTTCACGTAGCGGTCGTCGGCGATGAGCTCCAGCGTGGGCGGCGCGGTATCGATGGTGAGGTTCTTCTCCAGCACCGTCTCGTTGCCCTTGAAGGAGTTCCAGAGCGACGCGTCCCGCGCCGTCACGCGCAGGATCGCGGGCCCTTCCTTCACTCCGGCCACCTTCGCCAGGGCGAACGACAGCTTTTTCTCGCCCACGGGCGCGCCGATCGGCTCCGTGGCGAGCGGGATATCGGTCCCGCCCTGGGACAGGACCGCCGTGACCCACTTGAGCCCCATGCCGTTGTCGGTGACCTGGACCTCGAGGGGGGCGACGCCCGCGTACTCGGAGGCGGAGGAGAGGGTGACCTGAGGCGCATCCCTCTCGAAGCGCGGCCACAGGTAATAGGCTCCACCCGCCAGGGCGGCGAAGACGATCACGAGGAGGATTACGACGAGGGGAAGCTTGCTGCGGGGACGACCGGAGGCGAAAGTGCTCATCAGTTCCTTGGGGCATTCGTTGCGTGGTGCAGGCTGGATGTTACCGGGGGAAGGGGGGCTTCGGGACGGCGCAGCTAGAATTCGCCCATGGAAAGTTTCTCGGCGGCCTCCCTTTGGGTTCCCATCGTGCTGGCCGCCGCCGCGGCGCAGACGGTGCGCAACGCCGTGCAACGCAGCGTCACCAGGACCGCGGGCGTGCTTCCGGCCACCTTCATCCGCTTCGCCTACGGGCTTCCGTTCGCGCTGCTGGCCCTCGGGGCGATCATCCTCGCGGGCGGCCGCCCGGCGCCCACCCCGACGCCCGCGTTCTTCGCCTGGGTGACGCTGGGCGCGGTGATGCAGGTGGCGGCGACCGCCCTCTTCATCGCCGCCATGGCGCAGCGCAGCTTCGTGGTCGCCGTGACCTTCACCAAGACCGAGGTGCTGCAGGTCGGGCTCTTCGGGCTCGTGCTCCTTGGGGAGGCGCTGTCGCTCCCGGTGATGGCCGCGATGGTGCTGGGCACGGCGGGTGTTCTGCTGCTCTCCGGCCAGTCCGCCGCGGAGCGTGCCGTGGATCCCTCCTGGATCTCGAAAGGCGCCCTGCTCGGGCTGGGTTCAGGTGCCAGCCTCGCCCTCTGCGCCGTCGGCTATCGCGGTGCGATGCTGGCGCTGCAGCCCGGGACGGCTCCCTGGCTGCAGGCGGCCTACGGCCTCGTCTGGGCGCAGGCGATCCAGACGCTGCTGCTGGGCGCCTATCTCCTCGCGCGGGATCGGCCAGGTCTTGGCAAGGTGATTTCGATGTGGAGGGTGTCGACGATCGCGGGCTTCACCGGGGCCCTCGCCTCCATGGGCTGGTTCACCGCCTTCGCGGTGCGCAGCGCCGTGGACGTGCGCATCGTGGGACTCGTCGAGGTGCTGTTCAGCTACGTGGTCTCGCGGCGCTTCTTCAGCGAGCCCGTCGCGCGCATCGAGATGGTGGGGATGGCGCTGCTGGTGGCCGGCGTGGTGGTCGTGAGCGTCGCGGCCTGAACCGGCGCGGCGCTACGCCACCGGAATTTCTCCCACGTGTGCCGCCAGCCATTGTTCGAAGGAGGCGAGCTTGGGGTTCAGCTGCCGCGACTTCGCCACGCTTCGCGGTGCGCGGAAGTCCTCGTTGAAATCGCGCTTGAACTGGAACATGTTCCCCAGGTCATCGGCGCCGGGGAAGCCCAGGGCGCGGAACGCCTCCGGCGCCATCTCCACGTACACCACCTTCTTGCCGAGTGCCTTGGTGAATCCCGCCGCCATTTCGGCTCCGGAAACGTGTTCGCCGGCGATGCCGACGGTCTTGCCGACGTGCTCGTCGCCGCCCTTGAAGATCCCGTAGGCGCAGGCGCCGATGTCTGCCGCGGCGATGCCGGGGAGCTTGCGGTCTCCCATCGGCATGGCGATGCAGAGCGTGCCGTCGGGACCCGGCTTGGGACCCATGCCGAAGTGGATGAAGTTGTCCCAGTAGAACGAGGTGAGGAGCAGGGTGGTGGGAACGCCCAGGTCCTTCCAGACGTGGTCGACCTCGCCCTTGCCGTCGAAGTGCGGCACCTTCCACTTGCCCCCGAGCGTCGGCATGCGGTCGTCGGAAAGCGGCACCCAGCGGCGCACGTCCTCGAGCGTGGACCAGACCACGTGCTTCAGGCCCGCAGCGTGCGCGGCCGCGGCCATGTTGCGCGCCTGTGCCTGCTCCTTCTCCGGCGAGAAGTGCTCCCAGAAATTGGTGACGCAGAAGGCGCCATGGGCACCGGCGAATGCGCGCCCCACACTCGCGGCGTCGTCGAGGTCGGCCTCCACGACTTCAGCGCCCAGCTTGGCGAGGGCCTTTGCCTTGTCGGAGGTGGCGTTGCGCGTGATCGCCCGCGCCGCGAAGCCGCCCGTGGGGTCCTGCAGGATGGCACGCACGACGCCCCCGCCCTGGGCGCCGGTGGCGCCGACGACCGCGATGATCTTCTTGCCTGCCATGGCGCTGTCCTCGTCATGAATGAAGGTGCAACTTTACAATGCGCCGGCCCGGGAAGTCAGGAACGCTACTGCAGCGCAGACGAGGTGATCGCCGAGCCTACTTCTTCGCGGTCCCCGTCCCCTTCTTCACCATCGTGACCGCCGCCGGCTGGTCCTTGTAAGCCTCGAGGTAGGCCCGCGCCTTCTCCGGCGGCAACCGGTAACCGGCCGCGAGGAACTCCTCCAGCCCGTCGTGGCCGCTCCACAGGCCCATCTCGAAGGGGGTGAGCCCCGACGAATGCGGCGCGTTGACCTTCGCTCCCGCCTTGAGGAGCATGCGGATCAGCTCGCGGTCGCAGCCTTTCATGGCCGCCTCGGTGATCGCGGAGTTGCCGTTCTTGTCGGCGGCGTGGATGTCGGCGCCGCGCTCGAGCAGCAGCTTCACCACCGCCTTCGTCGGGGCGGGCGTGGGTCGCACGCCCGGCGAGCAGCCGTTGCTCGCGAACAACATGACCCGCATCGGCGGCCCCATGTCGTTCAGCGATGCGGAGGGCGACATGCCGGCGTCGAGGAAAGCGCCCACCAGCTCGAGGTCGATATTGCGTAGCGCGAGGAAGAAGGACGACTCTTCGAACGTCACCTTGCGCGCACGCAGTGTGGCCATGCCGGCCGCCTCGTTCGGGGCGGTGGCGAGGGTCGGGGCTCGCGCAGCGGGCTCCCCGGCGCGTCCGACGATCTTCGACAATGCGGACTTCGCTTCCCCGCGTACGTCCTGGTCCC
>JBBQBW010000332.1:0-4015 GCA_038318025.1 Burkholderiales bacterium
GTTCTGGAACGCGCTGCTCGACGTGATGGGGCGCCAGGACATCAACGCCGATGCGCGCTTCAACACGCCCAAGGCGCGGGCCGACAACCGCGAGCCGCTCACCGCGGCGCTCGATGCCGAGTTCCGCAAGCATCCGACGCAGCACTGGCTGAAGGTGCTGGGCGGCGTGCTGCCGGTGGCCCCGGTGTACGACCTGGAGGAGGCGCTGGAGAACCCGTTCCTCACCACCAGCGAGATGGTGAACCAGTTTGCGCATCCCCATCGCGCACAACTGCGCGTGCTGTCGAACCCGATCAAGATCAACGGCCAGCGGCTGCCGCAGCAGGGCTGCTCCCCGATGGGCGCGGATACCGAAGCGGTGCTGGGCGGTGCGAGAGCCGCTGCTGACTGAGGAGTGAACCTTAGGGGACAGACCACCAGTTGCGAATGCCGAAACTGGTGGTCTGTCCCCTAAGGTTTACTCGAAGCTGGCGGAGGTGATGATCACCCAGTCCCAATCGTCGTGTCCGCCGCCGGTCACCTGCAGCTCGAGGTCCGCGGTGGCCACCGGCAATGCAGCGCTGATGCACGCCTCTTCGCCCAGCTTCGCTGCGGGCACTTCGAGCTCCGCCACCACTTTTCCTTCCCGTACCAGCTTCAACCCGTAGCCATCGGAGCCGCCCTTCGACAGCGCCTCCGCGTGCAATCGCGTGCAGATCCTCGCCGAGCGCACCGGACGGCCCACGCGGAAGGTGGCCGGCGGGTGGGCATTGAGGCCCGATGACACCCCGTCGGACGTGAAGTGGTGGTCGCGCACCTGCGGCAATACGTCGATGGGCAGCAGGTCGCACGCCATCGCGCGAGCCCGTACGCCGGGCGCTTCGGGGAAGCGCGGCAGCTGGTCAGCCACCGCGAGCTCGAGGCGATAGGGAATCTCGCGGCCGGCAGCGTCGAGCAGGCGGATCGCGGTGACGTCGCGGCCGGGCGGCAGCGCCGCACACGACGCGAAGAGCGCGGCGAAATCGCCGGAATTCTCCACCAGCGGCGAAAGCACGAAGCGCGCCCGTGCCACGTCGCGGATGAAGCGCCGCTTGATCACGCGGCCATCGGCGGTGCGCACCTCGATGTCGCGCATCGGCGGACCCTTGAGCGCGCTGGCGAGGCTGCGCGTATCGGCCACCGTGATCGCGGCGAGGCGCAGCGCCCCCTCGCGCGGGACCTCGCGCCAGCCCCTGCCCTCCCACGCGGGGAGCGCGCGCAGCGTGGCGGGCCCTGGCTCGCGCTCGCGATCCAGTACCACGAAGGCACCTTCGGCGCGCAACGAATACCGCTCGAGCATCGTGAGCCACGAGGCCCCGTCCTCGAGGGCCGCCAGCCGCCCGTCGATGGCCTGCACACGAACCAGCAGGTGATCCGGCGCATCGCGGCGTAGCAGGTGGCGGCGGTTCAAGTCCGCGAGCGGCGCCGTGTAGGCGCTGTAGCTTTGGAACACCGGGCGCGGATGCCAGCGCAGCCCGTGGGCGAAAACGGCCGCCTGGTCATAGGAGTAGACATCCACCGTTCCCACGAGGGGCGGCACCGGGTGGCTCGCGCGAGTCTGCGCCAGGGCCGCGGCGTGACGATGGGCGGGACCCTGTGCCACCAGGTCGTAGGCTCCCGGAAGGGTGTTGACCGGCCGCGTGGCCACGAACCCGAGGGCCGATCCCAGGCGGTACTCCGACCGGTGCACGATCGACGCCACCGCCAGCGCGAGCCCCGCGAAGGCGATGGCCTGGGCCACCACGGCGCAGCCCCGGGAAGCGCGATGCAGCCGCGCGCCAAGGGCGCCCGCGGCGACGGCGAGGAACACGAAACCGAAGATCGCGTGCGCATCGTGTCGCGTGAAGGCCTGCTTCCACGCCAACGCGAACATCGCCGCGGCGAACGCCGTGGCGAGGAGGAGCGGCAGGTCGCGGCGCCGCACCGCCACCCAGGCGGCCATCCCGAGCACCACCAAGGTGAGGCCCGCGAAAGCGCGCATCTCCCACAGCGGCCCGCGCAGCGCCATCGCTTCCGGGTAGCCAGTGGCGATCTCGAGGCCGTTGGCCACGTAGGGCACGAGCCCCGCAAGCGACTGCCCGAGCGCAAGCCACCCGAGGAGAAACGTCCCCGCCGCCGCGGCGCCGGGAATGAGAGCCCGGGGCAGCCGGTGGCGTCCGATGAGGACCAGTGTCACGACCCCGAGGGCGAGGCCGCCGGCCATCGCGAAAGTGAGCTTGGTGAGCGCCACCAGGCCCATGAAGGCGCCGTGGGCGGCAAGGCGCGCGGGCCGGGGATCCTCCGCCTCGACCTGCAGGGCCCAGAGCAGCACGTAGACGAAGACCAGCGCGTCCCACGACCAGGTGCCGGCGATCGAGAGCGCGCCAGCGAGGACCAGCCAGGTCGCCACGCCGAACGGCCCGCCACGGCGCAGGAGGCCGGCCCAGGCGTCGAG
Source organism: Burkholderiales bacterium (assembly GCA_038318025.1). GTDB lineage: Bacteria > Pseudomonadota > Gammaproteobacteria > Burkholderiales > Usitatibacteraceae > Usitatibacter. The sequence continues at coordinate 2,453 of JBBQBW010000332.1, forward strand.
CGTTCCCGCCGCCAGCAGCAGCCAGAACGCGAGCGTGACCCACACCAGACCGGGCCAGTACATGCGTGGATAGATGAATCCCAGGGGCCCGTAGGTGAACGCGAGCTCGGTGCCGAACTGCAGGCCGCGCTCGAAGGCCACGTGCAGCGCCTGATGCCACGAGGGATCGAGCCCGATTCCGGCCGTTGCCATCGGCAGGGGCAGGATGCAGAAGAAGGCGGCCGTGGCGCACAGCGCCACGAAGACCCGCGCGGCGCTCCGCGCGCCGCCGCTGCCTGCGGCCACCGGGATCAGGAGACGGGCTGCGCGACGGCGGTGAGGTAGTCGCGCACCGCGGTTTCGAAATCCGCGTCGGCCTTGAAGCCCATCTCCAGCGCGCGCTCGGTCCTGAACCGCACCGGCCAGGTCTTCACGATCCCCTGGATGCGCGCATCGTCCACGAACTTCACACGGCCCACGGGTTCGGGTCCCGCCACGCGGCCCATCGCATCGATCATCTCGCGCACCGTGAGCGTGATGCCTGGGAGGTTCACCACGCGCGATGAAGGCCACGCCGAGCCCGGCAAATCATGGGCGTGGATGAAGGCTTCGACCACGCGCTTTGGCGAGAGGATCCACACGCCGGTGGTGTCGGGCACCGGGCACTCCGCGACCACGCCATTTAATGGCTCGCGGATGATGCCGCTCGCGAACGACGACGCCGCGAGGTTGGGCTTGCCCGGGCGCACCACGATGGTGGGTAGCCGCAGCGACCGCCCGTCGATCATCCCCTTGCGCGTGAAATCGGCGATCAGGTACTCACTGATCACTTTCTGCGCGCCGTAGGAGGTTTGCGGCGTGGGCGTGGTGGAATCGTCGAGGACCTCGGGGAGCTTGCCGCCGAAGGCCGCCACCGAGCTCGCGAACACGAACTTCGGCGGCTGGGCGAGCTTGCGGCACGCCTCGACGAGGAGCCGCGTGCCGTCGAGGTTCACGCGATAGCCGAGGTCGAAGTCGGCCTCGGCGCCGCCGCTCACCACGGCGGCAAGGTGGAAGATGCTGTCGGTGTCCGTGCCCAGCGCCCCGGCGATGACCTCGGGAGAGGCCATGTCGCCGGCGATGCAGGTGAACTCGCGGTCGAGACCTGGCGGGAACACCATGTCCAGCAGTGTGATCTTCGCTTCGGGGTGCTTTTTCTTCAGTGCCGCCGCGAGCTGCGAGCCGATGAAGCCGCCGCCGCCGGTGATCAGGATCTTCAAGTCGCTCCTCCCGGGACTCGTTGTTTTTGGGTCACTGCTCGCGGTACCTCACCGCGTTCATCAGCACGTTGAGCCGGCGCACCTCCTCGAACGACTCGCGGCTCACCTTGCGCAGCAGCCGCGAGCGCGTCCCGAGGAGCTCGGCCACCAGCGCATCGCGCGGCGTTTCGGCATCGAGGGTGGACGCGGTGCCCCCCGCGGCCACGATCACCTTGCGCAGCTCCGTGAAGCTGGCCGCCTGGGCCACCGGCTTCACCTTGGCGTAGTACTCCTGGATGCGCGCGTCGGGGCTGCGCGGCGGATTGTTCAGCAGGAAGAAGCGGCC
>JBBQBW010000333.1:0-4010 GCA_038318025.1 Burkholderiales bacterium
GACAAAGCGGCGGGTTAGCCCGTGGCCGCCATGGCCTTCGATTTCATCGTGATCGGCGCGGGTTCCGCGGGCGCGGCGCTCGCCGCGCGACTCACGGAATCCGGCCGGCATCGCGTCCTGCTCCTGGAAGGCGGGGGAGCAGACCGCAACCCGTGGATCCACATCCCGCTGGGCGTGGGCAAGCTCCTCACCAACCCGCGCTACGCCTGGAAGTTCGAGACCGAGCCGCAGGCCGAGCTCAAGGGTCAGCGGGTCTACTGGCCACGCGGCAAGGTGCTCGGCGGATCGAGCGCGCTCAACGGGATGGCGTACGTCTGGGGCGACCCGGCCGAGTACGACGCCTGGCGCGATGCCGGGCTCGAAGGCTGGGGCCACGCCGACGTCCTGCCGTACTTCCAGCGCATGGAGAGCAACCCCTACACCGACCGGCCCGGCCGCGGGCAGTCGGGGCCGCTGCGCATCACCGATCGCAAGTTCCGCGACCGCGACGCGCTTTCGGACGGATTCATCGCGGCGTGCCTGGAGGCCGGCATCGCCGAGACGCCCGACTACAACGTCGCCGGCTACGAGGGCGTGCGCTACCTCGAGCAGACCGCGCACCGGGGCCTGCGCTGGAGCACCGCGGTGGCGTATTTGCGCGAGGCACGCAAGCGCCCCAACCTCGCGATCGAGACCGGCGCGCTGGTCTCGCGCATCCTCTTCGAGGGCACGGCGGCGAGCGGCGTCGAATACGTGAAGGGGGGGCGCAGCCACGTCGCGAGCGCCGCGCGCGAGGTGATCCTCTGCGCGGGCGCGATCCAGTCTCCCCAGGTCCTCGAGCTCTCGGGCATTGGCGACGGCGTGCGCCTGCAGTCGATGGGAATTCCGGTGGTGGCGGACCGGCCGGCAGTGGGCGAGAACCTCATCGACCACCTGCAGCTTCGCTGCACCTACGAGTGCACGCTGCCCATCACCATCAACGACGTCATGCGCAGCTTCAGCCGGCGCATGGCGGTGGGCCTGCAGTACGTGTTGACGCGCAAGGGGCTCATGGCCGGAACCTCGTCTACGGCCCACGCGATCACCCGGACCTCGCCCGGGCTCGCGCGCCCCGACGTGATGATCCGCATCTACCACATCAGCGGCAAGGACCGCTACTCGCGATCGCCGGGAGCCGGCATCGATCCCTTCCCGGGGTTTTCCATCGGCGGCTTCCAGCTCCACCCGCGCGCGCGCGGTTCCATCCACGTGCGCTCGCGCGATCCCGGCGAGCACCCGCTGATCGAGCCGCGCTACTTCACCCACGAGCACGACCGGGCCACGGGGCTCGCCATGCTGCGGCTCATCCGCCGCGTTGCCGCCTCGCCGGCGATGCGCCCGCTCGTGGTGCGTGAGACGCGCCCGGGACCGGAGATCGAGGACGACGCGGCGCTGCTCGACTACGCGCGCGGCGCCGGCCAGACGGCCTGGCACACGGTCGGGACCTGCCGGATGGGGCCGGCCTCGGACTCGGTGGTGGACGCGCGGCTGCGCGTTCACGGCGTCGGGAAGCTGCGCGTGGCCGACGCCTCGGTCATGCCGACCATCCCGTCGTCGAACACCAACGCGCCGTCCATCATGATCGGCGAGCGCGCCGCCGACCTGGTACTCGCCGATACGCGCTGAGGCGGGGCCTCCTCAGGCCCCCGCGGGGCGCGCCGCATCCGCGACCAGCGGCGGCTTGCCTTCCAGCACCAGGCGCACGTTGTCGGCCGTGAGCGTGCTCGCCCGCAGGTTCGCGTCTCGCGTGATGCCTGCGACGTGCGGCGACAGGATGAGGTTCGGCACGCCCACGAAACGGCTGCCGGCGGGCAGCGGCTCGGTCTCGACCACGTCCAGCACTGCACCGGCCATCCGCCCGCTCGCGAGCTGGGCGACCAGCTCGGCCTCGTCCACCACGCCCCCGCGGGCGCTGTTCACGAGGTACGCCCCCGGAGGGAGCGACTGCAGCGCCCGGGCGTCGATCATCCCGCGCGTGGCGGGCGTCATGGGGACATGAATGCTGAGCACGTTCGTGTCCGGCAGCATCGCGGCGAGCTCGCGCCGCTCCACCTGGAACTCGGCCCACGCGGGATGGCCGGGCTCGATGAAGGGGTCGGCCGCCAGGACGCGCATGCCGAACGCGCGCGCGCGCAAGGCGACCTGGCGCGCGATCGCGCCGAAGCCCACGAGCCCCATCGTGAGCCCCTTCGCGTCGCGGCCGCCGATCACACGGGTGCGCGGCCACTGGCCCGCCAGCACCTCGGCGCTCACGTGGAAGGCGCCCGTGCGCAGCATGACGAGGACCGCGCCCATCACGAACTCGGCGACCGTCTCGTCGTTGGTGCCCGTGGCGGGCAAGACCGGGATGCCCCGCGCGGCGCAGGCCGGGAGGTCCAGGTTCTCGAGCCCGACGCCCAGACGCCCCACGACCTCCAGTCGCGGGGCGGCCTCGAGGAGCGCCGGGCGCACCTGCGTGCGGTTGCGCACGATGAGGCCGCGGCAGTCGGCAAGCGCCGCGCGAAGCGCTCCCGGCTTGTCGACCAGCTGCGGGTCGTACAGCACGTCGAATCCGCGCAGCGACTCGACGCCCGCCGGGTCCATGAACTCCGTGATCACGATCTGCGCCATCGCCGCCCCCGGGCCGGTGCGCCGTCAGTTGCCCGGCAGGCCGTGGATCTCGGGGAAGAACATGTCCTTCCAGCTTCCCGGCTGCTCCTTGATGGTGCCGACCTTGTGCAGGAAGCTCGCGAACTTCATCGTGCCTTCCGGGACCATCGTGAAACGGATCTCCGGGTCGTTCATCATTTCGAGGATGAACTCGGGGGCGAGCTTCGACTTGGTGAACTCCACGAACACCTTCGCGTACTTCGGCTTGTCGGCGTTGATTTTGGTGATGGCTTCGTCGAGGCCGGCCAGGAACGCGGCGTAGGTCTTCGGGTTCTCGTCACGGAACTTCTTCGTGGTCCAGATCAGGTTGAAGGTGTGCGGCCCCCCCACTACGCCGTAGGAACTGAACACGCGCTTCACCTTCGGGTCCTTGAGCTGCTGGTACTGGAACGGCGGGGAGGACAGGTGCGCGGTGACCTCCGTCTTGCCGGACAGGAGCGCCGAGGTGCCGTCGGGATGCGCCATCGACACTGTCAGGGTGTCGATGGTGTTCTGCTTGCCGGGGCCGAAGACCTTTTCCGCCTCCATCTGCAGGATGACTGCCTGGATCGACGACTTGATCACGGGCAGGGCGATGCGGTCCTTTTCGGTGAAGTCCCGGATCGACTTCACGGCGGGGTTGATCGTGTTCAGGTAGAGCGGCATGGAATTGATCGAGGCCATGCCCTGCACGTTGAGGTTGCCCTTGGTGCGGGCCCAGATCGTCACCAGGGGGCCGAGCCCGCCGGAGGACACCTCCAGGTTGCCGCCGATCAGCAGCTGAGCTTGCGTCGTGCCGCCGTCGAGGACCAGCCACTTGGAGGTGCTGTCGGCGAGGCCAGCGGCCTTGGCGTGTTTCTCGAACAGCTGCTCGTTCTCCATCACGATCAGCGGCAGGTAGCCGATGCCGAAGCCCTTGGCGATGCGCACCTCCTTCACCTCGGCGAGCGAGGGCGTCGCGCCAAGGGCGGTGCAGGCGAGGGCGGCCAGAACCGCCGCGGCGCGGGTGCTGATGCTTCGAAAGGTCGTTCTCAAGGGTTCTCTCCTCGGTTGGATTTCAAAAGGGCGGTCATGCTGCCGTGGTCTGCGCCATGGGTTCCTGCGTGAAGGGGACGCCGGTCGCCTCTCCGGCCGCGCGCAGTTCCGCGACGACCCCGCCGGGCAAGGGCACGCCGGTGCGCGCGCGCTCCGCCTCGAGCCTGGCTGCACGTTCGCCGGGATAGCGGCCATCGGGCCCGGAGGCCTGCCGGTACGCCTCGATCCAGCCGGCCATGTGCGCGTCGTAGGCGGCGCGGCCCGCGACCAACTCCGGATTGGCGACGAAAAGGAAGGCGCCGACGCGTGCCGGCGCGCTCCCGGGCGCC
>JBBQBW010000334.1:0-4007 GCA_038318025.1 Burkholderiales bacterium
GAGGAGCCGGTGACGCTCGCGGTGCTGCAGCGCTTCGTCGAGAACCAGGGGGACCTGTGGACGCTCATCTGCGAGCACCTGGCGCGGATGCTGTCCAATCCCGAGGCCGAGGGCGGCGAGCCCGACACCGCGGACTCCGCGGTTGCCGGGTTTCACCTCGGGCGCATGGCGCTCCTCGGCCGGCGGGTGGCGCAGATGCACCGCGCGCTCGGCGAAACCACCGGCGACACCGCATTCGATCCCGAACCCGTCACCGCGAGCGACATCGAGGCCTGGAAGGACAACGCCACGCGCGAGCTGGACGCCACGCTCGCCGAGGTCGAGGCCTTGCTGCCGGGCATGGATGCCGAGTCCAGGGCGCGCGTCGAGCCGCTGCGGGCCCGCCGTGGGGAGCTGAGAGGCCGCATCGCCGCCACCACCGCAAGGCTCGAGGGCCTGGTGAAGACGCGCTTCCATGGCGACCTGCACCTGGGCCAGGTGCTGGTGGCCCAGGACGACTTCGTGATCGTCGACTTCGAGGGCGAGCCCGGCCGGAGCCTCGCGGAGCGGCGCGCCAAGTCCGCGCCGATGCGCGACGTGGCCGGCATGGTGCGCTCGTTCAGCTACGCCACCCACGCGGCCCTGCTGCGGCGCGAGGCGGGCGCCAGCCCCAACGCCGCGCGACTCGCCGCGTGGCAGCGGGAGGCGACGCATTACTTCCTCGAGGGTTACACCCAGGCGGCGCAGGGCCTCGCCTGCGTGCCCGCCGACTCCGCCACCTTCCGCTCGCTGCTCGACCTCTTCCTGATCGAGAAGGCGCTCTACGAGCTACGCTACGAGATCGCCAATCGCCCCGGCTGGATCGCCATCCCGCTCAACGGCCTCACCGAGATCCTCACGACATGAACAAGACCACGGCGCACCCCATCTCCGAGGTCTGGCCCGGCTCTCCCCACCCGCTGGGCGCGACCTGGGACGGCGAGGGGGTCAACTTCGCCCTCTTCTCCCGCCATGCGGAGAAGGTGGAGCTGTGCCTGTACGACGGGGGCGGCAAGCGCGAGACCCACCGCGTGGTGCTGCGCGAGCGCACCGACTTCGTGTGGCACGGCTTCGTGCCGGGATTGAAGCCCGGGCAGGTCTACGGCTACCGCGTGCACGGCCCCTACGACCCGGCCAACGGGCACCGTTTCAATCCCCACAAGCTGCTGCTCGATCCCTATGCCAAATCGATCCTGGGCAAGATCAAGTGGAGCGACGCGTACTTCGGCTACAAGATCGGCGACAAGCGCGACGACCTGTCCTTCGACAAGCGCGAGAGCGCGGGCGGCATGCCGAAGGCGGTGGTGGCCGACCAGGCGTTCGACTGGGAGGGCGACTTCCACCCGGAGCGCTCGTGCAACGAGCGCATCGTCTACGAGATGCACGTGGCGGGGTACACGCGCCTGCATCCCGACGTGCCCGCCCACAACAAGGGGAAGTTCCTCGGACTCACCCAGCCGCAGGTGATCGACCACCTGAAGTCGCTCGGCGTCACGACGCTCGAACTCCTGCCAGTACAGTCGTTCGTCGACGAGCAGCCGCTGGTGGAGCGGGGGCTGCGCAACTACTGGGGCTACAACACCATCGGCTACTTCGCGCCCGACGCGCGCTTCGGCGGCCACGACCCGGTGCGCGAGTTCAAGCAGATGGTGAAGACGCTTCACGCCCACGACCTGGAAGTGGTGCTGGACGTGGTCTACAACCACACCGCCGAAGGCAGCGAGAAGGGCCCCACCCTCGCCTTCCGCGGCATCGACAACTATTCGTACTACCGGCTGGCCGAGGAGGACCGGCGCTTCTGCGTCGACTTCACCGGCTGCGGCAACTCGCTGGACCTGCGCAACCCCCGGGTGCTGCAGCTGGTGGTGGATTCGCTGCGCTACTGGGTGACCGAGATGCACGTCGACGGCTTCCGCTTCGACCTGGCTTCCACCCTCGCGCGGGACGGCCCCGAGTTCGACCGCATGTCCAACTTCTTCGCGGTGCTGCGCCAGGATCCGGTGCTGTCGCCGCGGCTCCTGATCGCCGAGCCCTGGGACCTGGGCGCCACCGGCTACCAGGTGGGCGGGTTCCCGCCGGGGTGGGCGGAGTGGAACGACCAGTACCGCGACACCATGCGCGCCTACTGGAAAGGCGACGGCGGCCTCATCGGCGACTTCGCGCGCCGCCTCACCGGCTCCCACGACCTCTTCGGCCACAACGAGCGCGGGCCGTGCGCGAGTGTCAACTTCATCACCGCCCACGACGGCTTCACGCTCCACGACCTGGTGTCGAACAACGAGAAACACAACGAGGCCAACGGCGAGGACAACCGCGACGGCAGCGACAACAACCTCTCCTGGAACCACGGCGTGGAAGGTCCCAGCGACGACCCCGAAATCGTGACGCTGCGCGAGCGCCAGAAGCGCAACCTGCTGGCGACCCTGCTGCTCTCCCAGGGCGTGCCGATGGTAACCGCGGGCGACGAGGTCGGCCGCACCCAGGGCGGCAACAACAACGCGTACTGCCAGGACAACGAGATCAACTGGCACGACTGGTACTGGGACGACTCCAAGTGGCGGCTGCTCAACTTCACCAAGAAGCTGATCCGGCTGCGCAAGGCCCACCCGATCTTCCGTCGCCGCGACTTTTTCAAGGGCGTGCCCGTGGGCAACGCGGGCCGCAAGGACGTGGCGTGGCTGAAGCCCGACGGCCACGAGATGACGGTGGACGAATGGGAGAGGGAGTTCGCGCGCGCGCTCGGCATGTGGCTGAACGGCGAGTACCTCCCCGAGACCGACGAGCGCGGCCGCACGCTGCGCGACGCGAGCTTCCTCGTACTCTTCAATGCGCACCACGATGTGATCGAGTTCAAGCTGCCCGATCCCGGGCCCGCCGTCAGCTGGCGCGTCGAGCTCGATACCTTCGAGGAGACCGGGGAGCCGCCGGCCGACGCCTACGCCGCCGAGAGTTACCCGCTGCAGGGACGCTCGCTGGTGGTGTTGCGCGAAATTCACTCGCGCGCTCCATGAAGCGCGTCCACGAGATGCCGTTCGGGGCGCGCTACGGCCGGGACGCCACGTCTTTCCGGCTGTGGGCGCCCGGTTGCCGCGAGGTGGCGCTGGAGCTCGGCCGCGAGTCTCCACGGCGAGTGCCGATGGTGGCCGAGGACGCGGGATGGCACCAGGCGGTGGTGCCGGGCGTGCGCCCCGGCGAGGCCTATGCGTTCCGCGTGAATGTGAACACCCCCGCGGTGCCGGACCCCGCCTCGCGCAGCAACCCGTGGGACGTGAACGCGCCGAGCGCGGTGGTGGACCCGCTCGCCTTCGACTGGCCCGACGGCGATTGGCGCGGCCGCCCCTGGACCGAGGCGGTGGTGTACGAACTGCACGTGGGCACCTTCACGCCCAAAGGCACGTTCGCGAGCGCCATCGGCAAGCTGGACTACCTGAGGGAGCTCGGCATCACCGCCATCGAGCTGATGCCGCTGGCCGACTTCGCCGGCAATCGCAATTGGGGCTACGACGGTGTGCTGCCCTTCGCCCCCGAGGCGGCCTATGGCACCCCCGACGACCTGAAGGGCCTGGTGGCCGCGGCCCACGCGCGCGGGCTGATGGTGCTGCTCGACGTGGTCTACAACCACTTCGGCCCGGAGGGCAACCACCTCCACGAGTACGCGCCGCAGTTCTTCAACGCCGCGCACCAGACCCCGTGGGGCGCGGCGATCAATTTCGACGGCGAGCACTCCCGCCCGGTGCGCGACTTCTTCATCCACAACGCGCTCTACTGGATCGAGGAGTACCACCTCGACGGCCTGCGGATGGATGCGATCCATGCCATCGCCGACGTTTCTGACCAGCACATCGTGACCGAGATCGCCGAGCGCATCGCCGCGGGACCCGGGCAGGAGCGCCAGGTGCACCTGGTGCTGGAGAACGACTTCAACCAGGCGGCGCGCCTGCGCCGCAACAGCCGCGCCCAGGCGCTGCATTACGACGCGCAGTGGAACG
>JBBQBW010000335.1:0-3999 GCA_038318025.1 Burkholderiales bacterium
GTACGGCGGTGAGCTGCGAATCGAGCTGGGCGATGACGCGCTCGAGCACCGCCCGCGGCGGCACCCAGCCCGCGGCCATGCCCTGGCGCGCCCGGGCGATTTCCTGGTTCACGCGGGTGGACCACGCCGCCATGCGCACGAACAGCCGCTCCATCTGGGCCGGTGTCTGCGCCGGCATCCCCCGCACCAGGCCCGCGAACGAGCCCTGGAACGCGAACGGCGCCGCGGTGAGGTCCATCGACCGATAACCGGTGAAGGGCTGCAGCGCCACCACCCGCTCCGCCGTGGCCTCGAGGAGCTCCACCGACAACGCATCGGTTCGCGTGAGCTGGGTGTGGTCGATGGCGCGCGCCCGTGCCCGCACCGAGCGCCACCACGCATCCTCCGCGGCGATCCCCCCGGGCGACTGGTCGGTGAGCTTGTCGTCGAAGCGGTAGTCGCCCTGGCGCGTGGCGTTCTCGGGATAGATGCGTGAGGCCTCTTCCCAGTACGCGTCGAAGAGCGCTTTGGCGCGCGTCGGCTCGTCGGTGGGTTGCGGCGGGGCGCCCGCGCAGCCGGCCAGGAACGCCATGCAGGCGGCTACGAGTGCGATGCGGCGCATGGGCAATTCCTGGGTGCGGGTGACTGCGGAATCTACCACCCCCCAGTAATGAGGTCAGAACGGGTTCACTCGCCACCCATTCATCGAATCTGTCCTGACCCCATTATTCAGCCGAGGTCGAGGGGGACGAAGATCTGGCGATCCTCGCGCTGGACCAAGAGCGCCACGCGCTTGCCGGCCTTGGCGACCTGCTCACGCAGCGCTTCCAGGGACGAGATGGGCGTGCCGTTGAAAGAGAGCAGCACGTCGCCGGGCTGCACACCGGCCCGTGCGGCGGCGCCGCCAACCTCCTCCACCACCAGCCCGCCGCGCCCGTCGTTCTCGCGGGGATCGAGGGGCCGCACGGACAGGCCGAGGCGGCCGGAAGGCGCCTCGCGATTCTCACTGCCGCGACGCGCCACCCGGTCGCCCTTGATCTCGGCCGAGGTCACGGTGAGCGACCGGGCCCCGCCCTTGCGCCACACCTCGACATCGGCCTTGTGTCCCGGCGCCACCTCGGCCACCAGCACCGGCAGGTCGGCGGAGCGCTCGATCGCCTTGCCGTCGTAGCGGGTGATGATGTCACCCACCTGCACGCCGCCCTTTTCCGCCGGGCTCGAAGGCTCGACTGCCGACACCAGCGCGCCACGCGGGCGATCGAGCCCGAACGACTCGGCGAGCGCCGCGTTCACTTCCTGCACCGTCACCCCCAAACGACCCCGCGAAACCTTCCCATTCTTCAGCAGCTGTTCCTTCACGTTCAGCGCCACCTCGATCGGGATCGCGAAGGAGAGCCCCTGGTAGCCGCCGGTGCGCGAGTAGATCTGCGAGTTGATGCCCACCACCTCGCCCGCCAGGTTGAAGAGCGGCCCACCGGAGTTGCCCGGGTTGACCGCGACGTCGGTCTGGAGGAACGGCACGTACGCGGCATCGGGCAGCGAGCGCGCCTTGGCGCTCACGATCCCCGCCGTCACCGAGCTCTCGAAGCCGAAGGGCGAGCCGATCGCCACCACCCATTCACCCACCTGGGCCTTGGCCGCGCTGCCGAGCTTCACCGTGGGCAAACCCTTTGCATCGATCTTGAGCAGCGCCACGTCGGTGGCGACGTCCTTGCCGACCACCTTCGCCTTGAACTCGCGCCGGTCGTTCAGCTTCACCGTCACCTCATCGGCGCTGTCCACCACGTGCGCGTTGGTGAGCACGTAGCCGTCGGCGCTCACGATGAAGCCGGAGCCCTGCCCCGCCAGAGGCATTCCGCCACGGGGCGCGCCCCGCGGCGCGCGCCCGCCGAAGCCGCGAAAGAATTCGTTGAAGGGTTGCTGCGCACCCTCCTCATCGGAGTCCGGCATCTGCATGCCGGCCTTCACCGTGCCGCGCGTGCTCACGTTGACCACCGCCGGGCCGTAGGTCGACACCAGCTCGGTGAAGCCATTGAGGGGGAGGCTCGCGGCGAGCGGGTTGCCCACCGGCGCGGCGACACCGGCCGCGGCAACGGGGCTCGCGACGGCACGGGAAAGGGGGGCTTCGAAGGCGCCGCGATAGGCGGCGGCACCGGTGCCGATAACGCCGGCCGCGACCAGCGCGCCGACCAGGACTCTTGCTTTCATTGGGCTCTCCGTTCGAAAACGCCTCCCATGGAGGCTCATGAACGCGAGTTTGGGCGCGCCCGCTTAAGCGAGCCTTAAGGTGCGTTCTTCATTGGCATCCGGAATCGCACCCGCAATCCACGCCCCCCCGCTCCGTCCGCCAGCTCGACGGCGCCCCCATGGCGCAGCGCGATGCGCCGCACGATCGCGAGTCCGAGCCCGGTGCCGCCTTCGGTCGCCGCCTCACCCCGGTAGAAGCGGTCGAAGACGCGCTGACGCTCCGCCAGCGGAATGCCGGGGCCGGTGTCCTCCACCTCGAAAATCGCTTCGCCTCCCTCGCCACTCCCGGCTCCCACGCCTCCCCCGGTTCCCTCGCGACGCACGCGCACCGTGACCGAACCGAACGGCGTGTAGCGGATGGCGTTGTCTACAAGGTTGGTGATCATCGTGCGCAGCGCCGCCGGGTCGCCCAGAACTTCCACGGGGTCCGGCGCCTCCACGGCAAGCGCCAGTCCCTGGCTCGTCGCCGCCGCCTCCAGCGCCATCGCACCCTCGCGCGCCAGGGCCGCCAGGTTCACAGGCTCCCGCGCCCGCCCCGACGCCTCGGGATCCTGCCGCGCCAGGGTGAGGAGCTGCTCCACCAGGCGCACCGCGCGGGCGATGCCTTCCCGCAGCATCTCGTAGGCGCGCTCGCGGTCGCCGTCGTCCCGCGCGCGCTCGGCGAGCTGCAGCTGCAGGCGCAGCGCCGTGAGCGGCGTGCGCAGCTCGTGCGCCGCATCGGCGATGAACTGCCGCTCGCGGGTGAAGGCCTTCTCGAGCCGTCCGAGCAACCCGTTCAGCGCATCCACCAGCGGTTGGATCTCCTCGGGCACCGCGACCTTGTCGAGGGGCGCCAGGGATTCGGGGCTGCGGGAAGCCACCGCCCGCGCCGTGGTCTCGAGGAAGCGCACCTCGCGCCCCACCAGGCGCCAGATGAGGAGCCCGAACAGCGGCAACGCGACGAGGAACGGCAGCAACGTGCGCCACGCGGCGCCGAACGCCAGCGCATCGCGATCGGCGACCGCCTGGGACACCTGGAGGGTGAGCCCGCGCTGCTGGATCGCGAACACCCGCCAGCGGCCCTCCCCGGAGGTGACGTCGTTGAAGCCCAGGCGCACCGGGCCGGGGATGCGCAGCCGCGGATGCGACTCGTAGATCGAGTTGCCGTCGGGCGCCCACACCTGGATCACGAAATCGAGCGCCTCCTCGCCCTGCAGCACCTCGGCGAACTGGCGCACCGAGTAGCTGCGATCGCGCAACGTGAGGGCGAGCTGGCGCAGCTGGTAGTCGAAGAGCTCGTGCGCCTCGCTGCGCGCCTGCACGAATACCACGGCGGCGGCGGCGAGACCCCCGGCGAGGAGGCTGGTGAGGAGCCACAGCAGCAGGCGGCGACGCATCGACATCGCGTCAGCCCTCCTTCGCCGGGGTACGGCCACCATGGCGCATCGGTCAGCCCTCCTTCGCCAGCGTATAGCCGAGGCCGCGGACATTGCGGATCAGCGCCGGGTCGAGCTTGCGCCGCAACGCGTGGATGTGGACCTCCACCGCGTTGCTCGCGATCTCCTCGCCCCAGCCGTAGAGCCGTTCCTCGAGCTGCGCGCGGGAAAGGAACGCCCCGGGCCGATCGGCCAGCGCTTCCAGCAGCGCGTACTCCCGCGCCGAGAGCGCCACGTCGACGCCGCGCCAGCGCGCCCGCCGCGCCGCGGTATCGAGCTCGAGGTCGCCCACGGTGACCACCGAGCCCGAGCGCCCGGAGCGCCGGCGCATCACCGCGCGCACCCGCGCCGAGAGCTC
>JBBQBW010000336.1:0-3969 GCA_038318025.1 Burkholderiales bacterium
CGTGCGGCGAGAGTGCGTGCGAACTGGGGAATCTCCACGGCCCACCGGTCCAGGTGCGCGGGATCGGCGAAGTGCACGATCAACGGATGATCGGCGGGACGGCCCTTCAGGGCGAAGATCTTCATCACCGCAGCTGCGCTCGCCGCATCGGCGCCAAGGCCGTACACGGTCTCCGTCGGAAACCCGATGGCCTCGCCGGCCGCGAGGCGGCGCGCGCCTTCGGCGACGACGCCCTCAAGCGGCATGGCGGCCGAACCGGCACTGGAGCGGCATGGTCACGGTCCGCGCTTCTTCTTCGCCCCACGGGTCTGACAATGCCACGTGCGCCTCTTCGAGGAACGCCGGTCGCGACTTCTGCAGCGCGCGCGTGGCGGACCACGATCCCACGTAGCCGATCACCTGGTCGAGGCTCCAACTCACCTCGATTGAAAATTCCGGCGCCAGGACGACCTCATAGGGGAAGGGCAGATCGCGATACCCATTCCAGAGCTTGCGGTTCTGCTCCGGCCAGTGGGCATGGAGCGGTCGCAGCACCTCGCGCTCCAGGGCTTGATCGAAGGCGGGGTCCAGGTGCATCCACACGTACCCCCACGCGGCGAAGACGCCGCCAGGCTTGAGCACGTGATGGACACCGCGATGGAACGGCTCTGGGTCGAACCAGTGCAACGCCTGGGCCACGCAGACGCAATCGAACACCGAGTCGCCGAACGACGGGGCCTCGGCCGCCTCCACCGCGAAGGACACATGGGCAATGGGGGCCGCGTTGGCGATCTGCTCCACGCTGGCGTCGGTGGCATCGACCCGAGCGAAGTGGCGCGCCAGGCCCGCAGCCGCCTGGCCGTTGCCAGTGGCGCAGTCCCACGCCCGCTCGCGCCCTGGCGACACCGACGCGATGAAGTCGAAGAGCGCCGTGGGATAACGCGGGCGTGCGGCGCAATAGAGCGCCGAGCGCTCGGAGAAGTGGTCGGGGAAGGCCATGGCGCTCAGTGCGCCTCTTCCCAGTTGTCGCCAACGCCCGCCTCTACCACCAGCGGCACGTCGAGCTTCGCAACCCCCATCATCAATCGCTCCACCTCGGGCTTCACCCGACCCAGCTCGTTCTCCGGCACCTCGAGAACCAGTTCGTCGTGCACCTGCATCACCAGCTTGGTGGCGAGCATCTCGCGCGTGAGCCAGCCCTGCACCGCGATCATCGCGAGCTTGATGAGATCCGCGGCCGTGCCCTGCATCGGCGCATTGATCGCCTGGCGCTCGGCGCCCTGGCGGCGCGCCTGGTTGGACGAGTGGATGTCCGGCAGCCAGAGCCGCCGCCCCATCACCGTCTCGACGTAACCGCGCTCGCGCGCCTCGTTGCGCGTGCGTTCCATGTACGCCGCGACACCGGGATAGCGCGCGAAGTACTTGTCCATGTAACTCTGCGCCGCGGAGCGTTCGATTCCCAGGTTCTGCGCGAGGCCGAAGGCGCTCATGCCGTAGATGAGCCCGAAGTTGATCACCTTGGCGTAGCGGCGTTGCTCGCTGGTGACCTCGGCCCCAGGGGTATCGAACACCTCTGCGGCCGTGTGGCGGTGCACGTCCTGGCCCCGCGAAAACGCGTCCACCAGGCTCTTGTCGGCGGATAGGTGCGCCATGATGCGCAGCTCGATCTGCGAGTAGTCGGCGGACACGATCTTCGAGCCCGGGGGCGCGATGAACGCCTCGCGGATGCGCCGGCCCTCGGCGGTGCGCACCGGGATGTTCTGCAGGTTGGGGTCGGTGGAGGAGAGCCTGCCGGTCACCGCCACCGCTTGGGCGTAGTTGGTGTGCACGCGGCCCGTCCTGGCGTGGACCATGCGCGGTAGCTTGTCGGTGTAGGTGCTCTTCAGCTTCGAGACGCTGCGATGGTCCAGCAGCGTGCGGCAGAGCGGATGGTCTTCGGCCAGCTTCTCCAGCACCTCTTCGTCCGTCGAGGGCGCGCCCGAGGGCGTCTTCTTTACCACCTTCAGCTTCAACCGGTCGAACAGGATCTCGGCCAGCTGCTTGGGCGAGCCCAGGTTGAACGGGCCGCCGGCGAGCTCGTGGGCGCGCGCCTCGAGGTCGAGCATCTTGCGGCCCAGCTCCTGGGTCTGGGCCGCGAGGAGCCGGGAGTCGATGAGGACGCCGTTGCGCTCCATCTCCAGCAGCACGCTCGAGACCGGAATCTCGATCTCGGCGTAGATCCGTTTCAACTTGGCGTCGGCCTCGATGCGCGGCCACAGCGCCCCGTGCAGCTGGAGCGTCACGTCCGAATCCTCGGCCGAGTAGGCGGTGGCGCGCTCCACCTCCACCTGATCGAACGGGATCATCGAGGCGCCCTTGCCGGCGACCTTCTCGTAGGTGGTGAGCTCGGCGGCTCCGAGATGGCGCAACGCGAGAGAATCCATGTCGTGGCGCTGGTTGCTCTCCAGCACGTAGGACTGCAGCAGCGTGTCGTGCAGCACCCCGCGCACGGTGACGCCGTGGTTGGCGAGCACGTGGCGGTCGTATTTCGCGTTCTGTCCGAGCTTGAGGCGCTTCTCGTCCTCGAGCCACGGCTTGAGGCGCTCGAGGACGGCCTCGAGGGCGAGCTGGGCCGGAGCTCCGGCGTAGCGGTGGGTCACGGGCAGGTAGGCGGCCTCGCCCGCCACCACCGCGAACGACAGCCCCACGATCTGCGCGGTCATCGGATCGAGGCTGGTGGTCTCGGTGTCGAAGCACGCGAGCGGCGCGCTTTCGAGTTTCGCCACCCAGCGCTCGAACGCCTCGACATCGACAAGGGTCTCGTAGTTGCGTGTGGCGACGAAGGGAACCGCATCGGGGCGCGGCTCGGCGGTGGCGGTGAGGAGGGCGAAGTTGCGGCCGCCTTTCGACCCTCCCCCCGCTGCTCTCCGGCTCCCTTGGGAGAGGGTCGAATCGCCCGCCTCCCCCGCTGTTCCCCCTCTCCCTTGGGAGAGGGCCGGGGAGAGGGTATCACCGCCCTCGCGGGCATCCTCCCGGTTCAGCAGCGAGTCGCGCAGCGTGCGCAAGCCGAAGCGCTCGTAGAGGGCAGCGAGCTTCGTATCGTCGGGCCCCTTGTCGACGAGCGACTCCATGGGGAAGGGCAAGGGCACGTCGGTCTTCACCGTGACCAGCGTGCGCCCCGTCGGCAGCCACTCGGCGGCGCGGCGCAGGTTCTCCCCCACGACACCCTTCACCTCGGCGGCATGGGCGATGACCGCCTCGAGCGAGCCGTACTGCTCGATCAGCTTGCACGCGGTCTTGGGGCCGACCTTGTCGACGCCGGGCACGTTGTCGACGGCGTCTCCCATCAACGCGAGGTAATCGATGATCTTTTCCGGCGGCACGCCGAATTTCGCCTTCACCCCCGCGGGGTCGAGGCGATCGCCGGACATGGTGTTCACCCACAGCACGCAGTCGGTGACGAGCTGCGTCAAGTCCTTGTCCCCGGTGGAGATGACCGAGCTCCAGCCATGGTCGCGCTCGGCATTCACCACCAGCGTGCCGATCACGTCGTCGGCCTCGACGCCGTCGACCACCACGATGGGCCAGCCGAGTGCGGCGATCACCTCGTTCAACGGCGCGATCTGCGCGGCGAGGTCCTCGGGCATCGCCTGGCGCGTGGCCTTGTAGTCCGGATAGATGTCATCGCGGAAGGTCTTGCCCTTCGGGTCGAACACGCAGGCGATATAATCCGAGGGAAAGTCCTGCTTGAGCTTGAGCATCATGTTGATCACGCCGAGGATGGCGCCCGTAGGCTCGCCCCCGGGGCTGCGGAATTCGGGAAGCGCGTGGAAGGCGCGGTAGAGATAACTCGACGCGTCGACCAGCAGCAGACGTTTCTTCGTGGTTTCCATTCCCATTCCGTAGGATCGCCGCCATGGCCGTCACGTCCCCCAAGGTTCCCGTACCCTCGGACCCGCAACGCATTCGCCGCTCGCAGAACTCCGCGCGCGAAGCGTGGCGGATGTTCGA
>JBBQBW010000337.1:0-3964 GCA_038318025.1 Burkholderiales bacterium
AACCCGGGCAAGGTGAGCTACGGCACCGGCGGCCCGGGCACGCCCTCGCACGTCATGGCGGTGTACTACGGCACCCTGGTGGCGCCGCTGAACATCGTCCACTACAAGGGCGCGGGCCCGGCGCTGCAGGACCTCATCGCCGGCCATATCGAGCTCACCTTCGACCAGGCGGCCACGGCGCTCGCCCACGCCAGGGGCGGCAAGGTTCGCGCCTATGCCGTGACCTCGAAAACGCGGCTCGCCTCGGCGCCGGACATCCCGACGGTGGACGAGGCGGGGCTGCCGGGCTTCTACATGTCGATCTGGCACGCGCTCTGGATGCCCAAGGGCACCCCGCGCGAGGTGACGGCGAAGCTCTCCGGCGCGGTCCGCGAGGCCCTCGCCGACCCGGCGATCCGCAAGCGCCTGGAGGAGATGGGCCAGGAGATCGCGCCCCCGGACCAGCAGACCCCGGAGGGCCTACGCGCCCACCACAAGGCGGAAACCGACAAGTGGGTGCCGCTGATCCGAAGCGCCGGCATCAAGGCCCAATAGCGACTTTGTAACCAGCGGTAAACGGCGCCAACCGCCCCCCGGTGCCGCGCGTTACTGCGGGTACGATGGGGTCGGTCCCGATTCCAGCATCTGGATTCGGGGCTGTCCCCGAAGGGTTATCACGGAGACGTCGATGAAAGCCGCAGTCAGAACCTTCTGGGCCGCCCTGGTGGCCCTTGCCATGGTCGCGTTCGGCGCCGCCCAGGCGCAGCAGCCGATGGAGCGGCAGGCGATGCGCAATTACTCCCAGGCGGAGCTCGACCAGCTCCTGGCCCCGGTGGCGCTCTACCCCGATGCGCTGCTGTCGCAGCTGCTGATGGCCGCCACCTACCCGCTGGAGGTGGTGCAGGCCGCGCGCTGGTCGCGCGCCAACCGCGACCTGCAGGGCGACGAAGCGGTGCGCGCCGTCGAGGACCGCGACTGGGACCCGAGCGTGAAGTCGATGGTCGCCTTCCCCGAGCTGCTGCAGCGCATGGACGAGCGGCTCGAGTGGACCGAGCGCCTGGGCGAGGCGTTCCTCGCCCAGGAAGAGCAGGTAATGGGCACCGTGCAGCAGCTGCGCCAGCGTGCCGACGACGCCGGCAACCTGCGCTCGTCCGACGAGCTGGTGGTGCGCCGCGAGGCCGATTACATCATGCTCGATCCGCCCTCGCCGGAGCGCGTGTACGTGCCTTACTACGACACCCGCGTGGTCTACGGCCGTTGGTGGTGGCCGGAATACCAGCCCTACGTCTGGGCGCCCTGGGCCGGTTACTCGTGGTCGCCGGGATACAGCGTGTTCGGCTGGGGGCTGGGCGTGCCGCTGAGCTCGGGCTTCTTCTACGGCACGTTCGACTGGCCGCGCCGCTACGTGCGCTACGGCAACGTGCGTCCCTGGTACTACCGCGGTTCCACGCGCTGGCACAACGGCGACCGTTGGCGCCATGACGATTCGCGCCGCGCCTCCACGCGTTATCGCAACCACCCCAACCATCGGGACGGACGCCGCGACGGGCGCCGGGACGATCGCCCGCTGGCGCCGGTCTACCGTGCCCCCGACGGCCGCCGCGACTTCCGTGACGGCACTCGTGACTACAACCGCGACGGCACGCGCGATCGCACTCGCGACGGCACGCGCGATCGCACCCGCGACGGCAACCGCGTCCAGGAAGGCACCCCGCGGCAGGAAACGGCGCGCCCGATCGCGCGGCCGTCCTACGAGAACCCGCGCATGCCGCAGGTGGCGCCGTCCCGCGAGCAGGTGCAGCGCCAGCAGCAATCGGTCCCCGCCACGCAGCCGCAGGTGCGTACCGCACCTCCGCCGGTGATGCCGCCACGCGAAGCGCGGCCGCAGCGTTCGGCGCCGCAGCAGCAACAGCAAGCCGCGCCGCAGCCGCGCTCGGCCCCGCAGCCGCCGCAGTCCGCACCGGCAGCGAACCCGGCCGCGCGCGCGCCGGCCCCGGAGCGCAGCTCCGGCAGCGGCGAGAAGAACCCGCTCGCCCGGGAGCGCTGAGCACCCGTCCTGCACCTTCGCCGCCCCACGGTCACACGCCCCATGACGTGTGTTCCGCGGGGCGCGTCGAAAGGCGGATTGCAAGGGGATGAGTGCTGCCGTTGAGCGAGATGGCGCAGCCCGTGGACATCGACGTGCGAAGCCCGGGACAGGCTTTGCCCGGCCTGGGCCTGGGCCTGGGCCCGGGCGCAACGCGCTCTATCGCGGCAGGTTGAACTGGAACGTAGTCCCCACGCCCTCGGTGCTCTCCACCGCGACCTTGCCGCCATGGGCCTCGACGAAGGTCCGCACGATCGCATTGAGCGGGGTGCGCAGATCGTGTGCGACAAAGGCGAGGTACTCCTCGCGGCGGCGCTTCACATCGCGAGCCTGGTGGGCGGCGAAGGATTTCACCGCCTCGCCGATGGCGCCGTCGATCACCTGGTGCAGGACCCGGCGCAGCTTGCCCTCCACCGGCACCTGGTGGCGATCGGCGAGGTCGTGGATCACGGCGCGCAGGAGGTGGTACTCGCCCACCACCTCCTCGATGTCGAAGCCGGCTTCGACACGTTGCTCGCCGTGCGACGCCGGGGTGTCCTTCACGGCCGCGTCGATTTCCACCTCGCCGCCGTAGCGCTGAAGAGCTGCGCCCAGGTCGGCGATGAACGCCGGCATGTGGTCGTTCAGCGTCGGGGTGTCGAGGTTTCGCGCGGAGGGCAGCGACCGGGCACGCTCCCGCCACTGCGCCAGGATGAGATCCGGTTGCCCGAGGATGATGCCCGCCAAGTCGATGGTGATGGCCAAGAGGAACCCTACGGACTGGATGTTGAGGAAGAGCTTACAGAAGGCGTCGCGTAGCAATGTCAGCAGGTCACCTGCTCCATACGGACCGTTCCTAGCGGAACACGACCTCGCACGGGTCGTTCTTGTCACTCGCGGCCTCGACGAGCGCCGTTCCCAGCAGGCTTGCACCCGCGGTGGCGATCGCCACCCCCACGCGCGCGATGGCAGCCGGAGTTCCGGCCTTGTCCAGCGCCACCTGGGGTTTCCTGAGGGGTCCGCGGATCACGATGTCGTTGGCGATGGCGGAGATCCCGAGCGTCACCCCCTTGGCTGCCGCGACCTTGCCGCGCAGGTCCAGCTGCCCCTCGCGAAAGTCGACGGTGCCGCTGGAGATGAGGCGGCTCGCCTGGCTGCGCGCGCCGATGATTCGCCGCGCGGTGGCGCGCCCGTCCTTGAAGGGCAGGTTGGCGGCGAGGCAAGCGAACTCGATGTCGTTGGCGTCGCGCGGCGCGAACACGTTGGTCATCAGGGTCTCGATTTCGCCGGCGCGCTGCGAGTGCCAGGTGCCGCGGCCCATGCGCACGGTGATCGGCCCGGTGATGGAGCTCGCGACATCCTGCATCGATTCGCCACGCCCGGATAGGGACGCCGTCACCGCCATCGGGCCGCCGGTGAACGGTACCTTGCTGCCGCGCTCCTTCAGCCAGCGTTCCAGCTGGAGGTTGCGGCCCTCGAACTGGATGCGCACCGTCTTCTTCGCGCCGCCGAAGGCCATGGTGCCGGTGGCGGTGCCGCCCAGCATCTGCGTCGAGAAGGGCTTCACCTCCATCGTGTCGTCGCGGAACTGGACTCGGGCCCTGGTGCCGCGCAGCTCCATGCCGTTGCGCAGCCGCAGGCTCTTCACCTCCCCGTCCACCACGCCTTCCGTGCCGGCGAGCGCATTCACGAGCGCCCAGGCCATGGGACGGTCCGAGTAGAGCTTGTCGGTGGGCGGGGCGGGGATCACGGTGCCGCCGCTGTCGAGGAACGCCTGGGCCCAGTCGATCTGGTCGGAGGCGAGCTTCGCGTCGATGCGGGTGCGCTCGCCGGGGGTCACGTTGACGATGCCGGTGACCTTGAGTTTTCCCAGCGTCGCGGCGAGGCTCGTGATCGCGATGCGCCCGGCGTCGTCGCGCG
>JBBQBW010000338.1:0-3963 GCA_038318025.1 Burkholderiales bacterium
GGTCTTCCGCATAGACGGTGCGGTCCACCACACGTAGCAGCACATGACGTCCGGAGATCGCCGGATGGTCGATCACGATGTCGCAGCCCGGATGGCGCCCGATCACCGTCATCGCCTTCTCGAGCGGCACCTCCTGGAGGATTGCGCCCTCGTAGCTCACCACCACCCGCGCGCTGATCGCGGCCTCGACGTCCGACACCCTGCCGTCCCCTCTCTCTAGAATTCCTTCAATCCTCGTCGCCCCCGTGGGCGAGGGCCTTTTCCCGGGACGCTGTCGCCTTCGCCTTGCGCGCGAGGACGCCTCCCGGCCGCGCGACCGACAGGGGCTGGGTCGCATGCGCTGACATCGCGGGCCGGGCCTCCAGGTCGTCGGAAAGCTGGAACTGCGCCACCGAATGCGCAAACGCGGTGGCCTGGTTCGCCATGCTCGTCGCCGCCGCCGTGGCCTCCTCGACCACCGAGGCGTTCATCTGCGTGATGGCCTTGTTGATCTGCTCGATCGCTTAGGCTTTGATCAGCAACTTACAGATGCCCCCGACGCAAACGTTGGGACACTACTGGTATTGCATCATGACTCGAAGGCGCTCAGGCGGCCACTTTCCGGGGGGGCGCGGGCTGGCGGCAGCCGGGTCCGGCGGGGGTGGTATTCAGCAGGAACTGCTGCATGTCCCAGGCCCCGGTCGGGCAACGCTCCGCGCACAAGCCGCAGTGCAGGCAGACGTCCTCGTCCTTGGCCATGATCCGCCCGGTTTTGAGCCCATCGGCCACGTAGATCGCCTGGTCCAGGCGCGGCGCCGGGGCCATCAGGCGCGCGCGCAGTTCCCCTTCCTCGCCATTGGCGGTGAAGGTGATGCAGTCCATGGGGCAGATGTCGACGCAGGCGTCGCACTCGATGCAGAGCTTCGGCGCGAACACGGTCTGCACGTCGCAGTTCAAGCAGCGCTGCGCCTCCTTCCAGGCGAGCGCCGGGTCGAAGCCCAGCTCCACTTCCTCGCGGATGTCCTTCAGCGCGATGGTGAGGTCCTTCAGCGGCACCTTGAAGCGGGCGTCGGGCGCCACCTGGTTGTCGTAGCTCCACTCGTGGATGCCCATCTTGCGCGACAGCAGGTTCACCTGGGGCGCGGGGCGCACCGACACCGCCTCGCCGTGGCAGAGGCGGTCGATGGAGATCGCCGCATCGTGGCCGTGCGCCACGGCCCAGATGATGTTCTTGGGTCCTAGCGCCGCATCCCCGCCGAAGAACACGTCGGCGCGGGTCGACTGGAGGCTCGCCGGATCCACCTTCGGCATGCCCCACTCGTCGAACTCGAGGCCGATGTCACGCTCGATCCACGGGAAGGCGTTCTCCTGCCCCACCGCCACCAGCACGTCGTCGCATTCGATCGCCTGGTCCGGCTCGCCCGTGGGGATGAGCTTGCGCCGCCCGCGCTCGTCGCGGACCGCGTGGACCTTCTCGAACAGCACGCCGGTGAGGCGCCCCTCGTCGTGCAGGAACGACTTGGGCACGAGGAAGTTCAGGATCGGGATGCCTTCGTGCATCGCGTCTTCCTTTTCCCAGGGGCTCGCCTTCATCTCGTCGAAGCCGGAGCGCACCACCACCTTCACGTCTTCGCCCCCCAGGCGTCGCGAGGAGCGGCAGCAGTCCATCGCGGTGTTGCCCCCGCCGAGCACGATCACTCGCTTGCCGATGGAGGTCACGTGGCCGAAGGAGACCGAAGAAAGCCAGTCGATGCCGATGTGGATGTGCGCCGCCGCCTTGCGCCGCCCGGGGATGTCGAGGTCACGGCCGCGCGGGGCACCCGAGCCGATGAAGACGGCGTCGTAACCCTCGCCCAGCAGCGCCTTCAGCGAATCGACGCGGTGGCCGGCGCGGAAGTCGACCCCCAAGCCGAGGATGTAGCCCACCTCCTCGTCGATGACGCGCTCGGGAAGCCGGAATTTCGGGATCTGAGAGCGGATCATGCCGCCCGCGAGGCGGTCGGAATCGAAGATCGTGACCTGGTAGCCCAGCGGCAGCAGATCGCGCGCGACGGTGAGCGACGCGGGTCCCGCGCCCACGCACGCGATGCGCTTGCCGTTGCGCCTGGCCGGCGCCTTGGGCAGCCGCGCGGTGATGTCGTCCTTGTAGTCGGCGGCCACGCGCTTCAGCCGGCAGATCGCGACCGGTTCAGGCTTCTCGCCCTGGTTCTCCTCGACGCGGCCGCGGCGGCACGCCGGCTCGCACGGCCGGTCGCACGTGCGCCCCAGCACGCCCGGAAACACGTTCGAGACCCAATTCACCATGTACGCGTCGGAGTAGCGGCCCTGGGCGATCAGCCGGATGTACTCAGGCACGGGCGTGTGCGCAGGACACGCCCACTGGCAATCCACGACCTTGTGGAAGTAGTCCGGGTTGCCGATGTCGGTCGGTTTCACGCGTTCGCTCCTCCGGTGGCCCTCTGGCGGGGCGCGCTGTCGAGTGTAATCGGTTCTCGCGTTCCTTCCCAGCTTGTAGCCCAGGAGAACGAACCCGCGGGGCTTCGCACGCCCCGATCAAGGCTATCGACTGACGGTGGTTGCGGGGTAGCGCAGCGCCGCATCCCACTTAATGGAGGAGACCGGTCGATATACGACATCACGTCGCCCTCGAGACGGAACCCTTGCGGCCCGGGTCGAGGCCCGCGTACCGACTCGCTGCAAGATCGACGCTGCGCTTAGGGGACAGACCACTAAGCCTCGTCGAGCAGTAGCTCGACACGCTGGACGCTTAGTGGTCTGTCCCCTAAGCCCGGCGTCTCGGCCCGGACCGCGGGTTCCGGCTCGGGGGCAGAAGAAACTACCCTAGATGACTCTACTATCCCGTAGCCGCCCGATCTCGGCATCCGACAGCCCCAGCACCCCACGCAGCACCTCGTCGGTGTGTTGCCCCAGCGTCGGCGGCGCGACGTCGTTGGGCAGGGGCGTGTCGGAGAACTTGATCGGGTTCGCGACCATCGTCACCTCCCCGGCCGCGGGATGGGGCGCCGTCACCTTCATGCCCCGGTGCACCACCTGCGGATCGGCGAAGACCTGGTCCAGGTCGTTGATCGGTCCGCACGGCACCCCCGCCGGCTCGAGCTGCGCCAACCAGGCGCGCGCGGGACGGGTAGCGAGCCGTGCCTCGATCATCCCCACCAGCAGGTCGCGGTGGCACACGCGCTGGGCATTGGTGGCGAAGCGCGGGTCGGAAGACCACTCGGGCACGCCCAGCACGCGGCAGAAGCTCGCAAACTGGCCGTCGTTGCCCACCGCGACGATGATGAATTCGTCGGCGGCGCGGAACACGTGGTACGGGACGATGTTCTGGTGCGCGTTGCCCATGCGGTTCGGGGCATCGCCGGACACGAAGTAGCCGGACGAGAGGTTGGCGAGCATCGCCACCTGCACGTCGAGGAGCGCCATGTCGATGCGTTGGCCGCGCCCGCTGCGGCCGCGGTGCAGCAATGCCGCGAGGATGGCGGTGGTGGCGTACATGCCGGTGAAGAGGTCGCAGACCGCCACGCCGACCTTCTGCGGGCCCCCGCCCGGCCGATCGTCGCGCTCCCCGGTGACGCTCATCAGCCCGCCAAGGCCCTGCACCATAAAGTCGTAGCCGGGTCGCTGGCTGTAGGGACCGTCCTGGCCGAAGCCGGTGATCGAGCAGTAGACGAGGCCGGGGTGTTCGGCGGAAAGAGTCTCGTGGTCGAGGCCATGGCGCGCGAGGTCGCCCACCTTGAAGTTCTCCACCAGGACGTCGGATGCGAGCGCCAGGCGGCGCGCGAGCACGCGGCCCTCGGGACTCGCGATGTCGAGCGTCACCGACTTCTTGCCGCGATTGCACGCGAGGTAGTAGGCAGCGTCCGCGGTGTCGCGGCTGTCGCGGCCGCGCAGGAATGGCGGGCCCCACTTGCGCGTATCGTCGCCATGTCCCGGGCGCTCGATCTTCACCACTTCGGCGCCGAAGTC
>JBBQBW010000339.1:0-3959 GCA_038318025.1 Burkholderiales bacterium
GCTGCGCCAGCTCTGGGCGGCCGCCCGCTACCGTGCCCCACGCGCGGGCCCTGTGGTGCCGTTGCTGCTGCTGGCGGGCATGGGGGATGCGCTGGTGGACCCGGAATGCTCACGCGTTATCGCACGCGCATGGAACACGCCTGTGGCTGTCCATCCCACCGCGGGCCACGACCTCACGCTCGATGACGGCCCGTGGGTCGCGGCGCAGGTGCGCCGCTGGCTCACGCCGACCTGAGCAGGCCGTCCGCTGGCGCGACGGCGCGCCCCCCGTTGCCCAGGTAGCGCTCGCGCTTACCGGGCTTCAGCCGCAGCAGGTCGACCAGCACCAGGCCGTCGATGCAGTCGCCGAAGGCGGGATCCACGTTGAAGGCGAGGAAACGCGTGCCGCCTGGGTCGCACAGTTCGGCGTACTGCTTGTACAGGACCGGGACCGTGCAGCCCATCCCCGCGAGCTCGTGCTTGAGCGCCTTGAAGTCGGCCGCGTAGTCCACGCCCGGCATGCGCCCGGCGAGCTGTGCGTGCTCCGCCTCGGCGACCGCGTAGGGGTTGCGCGCCACGGCGAGCCGCTCGGGCATGCCGAAGTGGCGCTGGTAGAAGAACACCAGCAGGCGCCGCGCGGCCTCCGGGTAGGCGCCCGACAGGCTCACCGGCCCGAAGAGGTAGCGGATGTCGGGGCGCGTGGCGAGGTAGGCGCCGATGCCGCACCACAGGTAGTCGAGCGCCCGCATCCCCTGGTAACGCGGCTGCACGAAGCTGCGCCCGAGCTCGAGCGACTGCTCGAGATAGTGCGAGCGAAGGCCCTCCTCGAACGCGAAGAGGCCGTGGGTGTAGAGGCCCTCGGGGCCGCGCGAGGAGAGGATCGGCTTCACCTCCCCGATACGGTAGGCGCCCACGATCTGCAGGTCGGCCTCGTCCCACAGCAGCACGTGGCGGTAATAGGCGTCGAAGGCGTCCACGTCGCGGCGCTTGCCGGTGCCCTCGCCCACCTGCCGGAAGGCGATCTCGCGCAGCCGGCCCAGCTCGCGCAGGACCGCCGAGTCGCCGGGCGCGTCGAAGAGCAGGATCTGCTTGCCGTCGCCGGTGCTCCCGAGCACTCGCGCGGCTTTCAGCTCGCGCCGCAGCGCCAGCCGGTCCTCGGGGTGCGCGATCGGCTTCACCGTGCGCAGGCCCAGCACCTTCGAGCTGCGCGGCACGAGGTACACCTCGCGGCTGATGCGCTCGGTCATCTCGCCGCGCGGCAGGCCGAGCGAGGCGATTTCGTTCCAGAGGATCATCTCGCCCACCCGGATCGGCAGCGTGACGCCGCGCTGACCGTGGGGCTCGCGCAGCAGCATGAGCGTGGACAGCGGCCGGAAGATCGTCGATACCCCGTAGAAGAGCGCGGAGTTGCGACCACCCATGTGCACCGGGAGCACCGGCGCGCGCGCCGCCTCGGCGAAGCGCAGGAAGCCGCTCCTCCAGCGGCCGTCGCGGATGCCCTTCAGGCCCGCGCGCGACACCTCTCCGCTGGGGAAGATGATGACCGCCTCGTCGTTGGCGAGCGCGGCGTGGATCGCGCGCACGTTGCCCCGGTTGTCGCCCTCGCCCAGGTTCACCACCGGCAGCAGCAGGCTCTTGAGCGGCTTGAAGTGCGTGAGCACATCGTTGGCGACGATGCGCACGTCGCGCCGCACGCGCCCAACGAGCCTCAGCAGGGCCACGCCGTCGAGCAGGCCCAGCGGGTGGTTGGCGACGATCACCACCCGGCCCTCGGCGGGGATGTTCTCCACTTCCCGGTCGATGGCGCTGTAGCTGAACTGGAAGTGCTCCAGCATCCGGTCGATGAAGGCCAGGCCTTCGAGGCCCTCGCACTGCGCGAGGAAGGCGCGCGCATCGTCTTCGCGCATCAGCTTCCTCAGCATGGCGAGCATGGGCTTGGCGATGATCTCCGGCTGCGCCGCGAGCGCGGGGAACTTCGCTTCGAGAACGTCTTCGAGTCGGAACATGGCGGCGAGGCTACGGCCGCCATATGTCAGTTTCGAGAAGGTCGCCGGCGGTGACGCTCGCGCGGGCGTTCACGGACACCTTCGCCGGCATCCGATCCGCGGACGCGCCCGGCTTTATCGCGACGCAACTCGACGCAACGCTCGCGGCCTTGGCGGCGATGCGCTGGATGCTGCCCCCCCGGGGGCCGCGCCCAGAAAACTGAAGGCGCGGGCTGTCACGAAAGATTCACCGCGCGCCGCTAGGGAAGCGGAGCGCCCGCCACCCTCATCGCCGCCGCGCTGCTGCACGACGCGGGCTCGGAGACCATCCACCAGTACGCGGCCCTGCCGTTCATGCGCGGGATCGCCGCCTTCGAGGCGCAAGCCTGGGCCGGGCCCGCCCTTCGGCCGCGCCGCTGGGACGACCGCGCCGCCATGCCGGGCCTGCCCACCCCGCCGCTCGCGCACTACGCGCGGCTCCTGCGCGGCATCACGCTGCAGTAGGAAGCGGTCCTCAGCGAACCAGGATCGTCTCGCCCGCACGCACCCGGTCGCCCGGCTTCACGGCCGCGGCGAGCCCGGGCCGCCACGCAACCACCAGGTCCACCTGCGAGCCCACGCGGATCATGCCAAAGACCTGGCCGCGCTCAAGTCGGTCGCCGGCGGCGAAATAGGAGTCGATGCCATTCACGGTGAGCGCCCCGATCTGCACCACGTAGCAGCGCAGCGGAATGCCGCCGTACTCGCCCTCGATGGCGGTCACGGCGCGCTCGTTCTGGACGATGTGGACGCTGCCGGCGTAGCGCGGCTCGAGCCCGATCACGCTCCTCCAGTGCATCGCCCCCATGTGCGCGTTGGAGCCGCGCGCCGCGTGGCGGCGGACAAAGGCCACGGTGCCGTCGATCGGCGCGCGATTGTAGTGGACGTCGAAGGGACTCATGAAGACGCCGATCACCAGCTTCGTGCGGGTGAGATCCTCGCGCACGATGTCGCGCACGGTCGCGGCGAGGCCTTCCTTGATGACGACCACCGGCTCCCCGGGCGCCACCTTGCGCACGTACACCACGGTGCCGTCGGCAGGGCTCACGATCCCGGCCTCGGCAGGAGGCGTGCGCTCGGGATTGCGAAAGAACCAGACCTCGCGCCAGAAGGCGAACGCCGCGAGCGCGGCGAAAAGCGCCGCGGCGAACGCGATCGCGGCTGGCTTCAGGCGCCCGGATGCCACGGGCCGTCGCGCAGCACCCGCACCAGCGCGACCCCCGAGGAGAACGGGAAGTCCACCACCTCGAAGCAGTCGGTGTCCGCGCGCACGATGCGCAGGAAGCGCTTGACACCCGCATGGCCCACCATTTCCCGCACGTAGAGGTTGGTATCGTGCAGGAGCAGGTAGCTGTTGCGGCGGGTGTGGCGCATCACCTCGATGAAATCGTGGCGCGCCTCGGCGAAGGAGTGGTTGCCGTCGATGAAAGCCACGTCGACGCGGGGCAGATCCAGATCGTCGTAACGCGCGAAGAACTCCGCGCTGGTGGCCTTGTGGTGCGTCACGAACTCGGCCACGCCGAAGCGTCCGAAATGGGCGCGGACCTTCTCCGGGTCGTCCCATTGCGCCATGCCGCCCACCGTGCGCAGCGGACCGTCGCGCAGCACCGAGTACGAAGGGTCGACGAAGGTTACCCGGCCGAAGCCGTTGTCCTTCGCGGCGAGCGCGAGGCACACCACGCTGAATCCGAAACCCGATCCGATCACCGCGATGTGCGTCGGGCGCAACGCACGGATGAGCCCGTAATAGAGGAAGCCGAATCCGAGGTTGAGGGTGCTCGCGTCCTCGTGGTGTCCGAGGGGACGCGCGTGGCGCAGGATGTCGTCGAGCACGCGCACGTCGAGGCTGAAGCTGCTGGCGGGATTCACGCCGCCTCCGTCTCGAGCAGTTGCAGGGCGCAGAGGACCAGCGCGGGGACCACGAACACGACGTGCAAGAGCAGGGTTTCCATGGCG
>JBBQBW010000340.1:0-3958 GCA_038318025.1 Burkholderiales bacterium
TGAGCGGATCGTGGGCCGAGGTCTGGTCGGTGGTGGCGTCGGGCAGCACGCCGCGGCGGACGATTTCGGGGACGACGTCGCCCGCGTTGCCGAGGAGGCCCACGGAGATCGCGCGGCCCTCCTTCTTCGCCCCCTCGATCATTGCCAGCGCCTCGTCGAGAGAGGTGGCCTTGCGGTCGACGTAGCGCGTGCGCACCCGAAAATCGATGCGCGACTCGTCGCACTCCACCGCGATCATCGAGAAGCCCGCCATGGTGGCCGCGAGCGGTTGCGCGCCGCCCATGCCCCCGAGCCCTCCGGTGAGAATCCACTTCCCCCTGGGGTCCCCGCCGAAATGGCGGTCCGCCATCGAGAAGAACGTCTCGTAGGTGCCCTGCAC
Organism: Burkholderiales bacterium; assembly: GCA_038318025.1. Lineage (GTDB taxonomy): Bacteria > Pseudomonadota > Gammaproteobacteria > Burkholderiales > Usitatibacteraceae > Usitatibacter. The sequence goes on from JBBQBW010000340.1 coordinate 380, forward strand.
GATGCCCTGGGAGCCGATGTAGATCCACGAGCCGGCGGTCATCTGGCCATACATCATGAGCCCCTTGCGGTCGAGCTCGTGGAAGTGCTCCCACGTGGCCCAGTGGGGCACGAGGTTGGAGTTGGCGAGCAGCACGCGGGGCGCATCGGCGTGGGTCTTGAAGACTCCAACCGGCTTGCCCGACTGGATGAGGAGCGACTCGTCGTCCTCGAGACGCTTCAGCACCTCGAGGATCCGGTCGAAGCATTCCCAATTGCGGGCCGCGCGCCCGATGCCGCCGTAGACCACCAGGTCGTGGGGATGCTCGGCCACTTCCGGATCCAGGTTGTTCTGGATCATCCGGAAGGCGGCCTCGGTGAGCCAGCTCTTGCAGGCGAGCGTGGTGCCACGCGGCGCGCGCACGGTGCGCTCGGCGTGCCGGGTTCCGACGAAGCGGTCGTTCATGGCGGGGCTCCTCGCGGAATCGACGTGAGAGGGACTGCAATACTATATCGTCACGCCCATGGACTTAGTCGTCTCCAACCTCCGCATCGCGAGCCTCGATGCGTCGATCGCCGCGCCCTACGGCGAGCTCGACGGCGACGCCATCGCTTTCGAGGGCCGGCGCATCGCGTGGATCGGGCGCGCGGCCGATGCGCCTGCGGCTCGCGCGACCCGGGATGGCGGCGGGCGCTGGCTCACGCCGGGCCTCATCGATTGCCACACGCATCTGGTGCACGGGGGCCACCGCGCCCGCGAGTTCGAGATGCGGCTCACCGGGGTCAGCTACGAGGAAATCGCGCGCTCCGGAGGCGGCATCCAGTCCACGGTGGCCGCGACGCGCGCTGCGACGGAAGACGAGCTGGTGGCGCAGGCGCTGCCGCGGTTGCAGGCGCTGGCGCGGGAAGGCGTCACCACGGTGGAGATCAAGTCGGGCTACGGCCTCGACCTCGAGGGCGAGATGAAGATGCTGCGCGCGGCACGCCGACTCGGTGAGCTGGCGCCCGTCACCGTCCGAACGACGCTTCTCGCGCTCCATGCGCTGCCAAAGGATTACGCCGGTCGCGCCGAGGCCTATGTCGACTACGCTTGCGCCGAGCTGGTGCCCGCCGCGGCGCGCGAGGGCCTCGCCGACGCGGTCGACGCGTTCTGCGACAACATCGGCTTCACGGCCGCCCAGACGGAGCGCCTCTTCAGGGTGGCGGCCGAGCATGGCCTGCCGGTCAAGCTGCATGCGGAGCAGCTCTCCAACCAGTCGGGCGCGGCGCTCGCCGCCCGCTACCAGGCGCTCTCGGCCGACCACCTCGAGCACCTCGACCAGGCCGGCGTGGAAGCGATGGCTGCCGCGGGCACGGTCGCGGTGCTGCTGCCGGGCGCCTATTTCTTCCTGCGCGAGACCAAGCTTCCGCCCATCGACGCATTGCGCAAGGCCGGCGTGCCGATGGCCGTGGCCACGGACAACAACCCCGGCACTTCACCTTACGCGTCGCTGCTGCTGATGCTCAACATGGCGTGCACGTCGTTTCGCCTGACACCCGAGGAGGCGCTGGCGGGTGTCACGCGCGCCGCGGCCCAGGCGCTGGGGTTGGGTGCCAGCCACGGCACTCTCGCAGTCGGCCGCGCCGCGGACGCGGTTCTATGGGATGTCGAGCATCCCTCGCAGCTCGCCTACAGCTTCGGCACCCACCGCCCCCACGCGGTATTCCGCGGCGGCGCCGAGGTCGGGGCGTGAAACTCTTCGCCACCGACGCGCTGCTCCCCGGAGGCTGGGCGAAGGACGTGTCGATCGTGATCGACGGCGGGGGCCGCATCGGCGCGGTGCGGCCCGGCTCGAAGCCCGACGCAGAGGCCGAGCGCGTCGCCGGCTTCCTGGTGCCCGGCATGGCGAACCTCCATTCCCACGCATTCCAGCGCGCGATGGCGGGGCTCACGGAAGCGCGCACCCATCCCACCGACAGCTTCTGGACCTGGCGGGAGCTCATGTACCGCTTCGCGGCGCGCATCACGCCGGAGCAGGTGCACGACATCGCCGCGCACCTCTACGTGGAAATGCTGCGTGGCGGCTTCACCGCGGTGGCGGAGTTCCACTACCTCCACCACGACGGCGCGGGGCAGCCCTACGCCGACCCCACGGAGATGTCGTCGCGGATCCTCGCCGCTGCGGAGGCGGCGGGCATCGCGCTCACGCACCTGCCGGTGCTCTACGCCCACGGCGGGTTCGGCAGCCAGCCCGCGCAGCCGGCCCAGGCGCGGTTCCTGAATTCCGTCGATGCCCACATGCGGCTCATCCAGGCGCTGGGAAAGAGCGTGCGCACCCACCGCGAAATGCGCGTCGGCCTCGCGTTCCACTCGCTGCGCGCCGTGGACCCCACGATGATGGCCGAAGCGTTGCGGGCGATGGACGGCATCGACGACATGGCGCCGATCCACATCCACGTGGCCGAGCAGGAAAAGGAAGTCGCGGATTGCATCGCCTGGAGCGGCGAGCGGCCCGTGGGCTGGCTCCTCGACCACATGCCGGTGGACGGGCACTGGTGCCTGGTGCACGCGACACACCTCGATGCCGCCGAGACCAAACGGCTGGCACAAAGCGGCGCCGTGGCGGGGCTGTGCCCCACGACCGAGGCGAACCTCGGCGACGGGGTGTTCCCTGCCGCGAGTTTTCTCGGTGCCCGTGGGCGCTTCGGCATCGGCACCGACAGCCACATCGAGGTCGATGCCGCCGGGGAGCTGCGGCTGCTCGAGTATGGGCAGAGGCTCGCGACGCGGCGGCGCTCGGTGCTCGCCGATGCCGAGCGGCCCTCGCCGGGCCTGCGCCTCTTCGAGGACGCGGCGGTGGGCGGGGCGCAGGCCCTGGCGCGCCGATCCGGAAAGATCGAGGCCGGCATGCGCGCCGACCTGGTGGTGCTCGATGCCGGTCACGGCGCGTTGTGGAACCGCACCGCCGCCCAGGCGCTCGACAGCTGGATCTTCGCCGGGGACGCCGCCTGCGTGCGCGACGTGATGGTTGGCGGCGCGTGGCGGATTCGAGAGCGCCACCACGCGAACGAGGAAGCGCTGGCGGAGCGGTTTCGGGCCGCCCAGGCGGCGCTCGCCGCGTGAGCATCACGCACCTCACCGAGCGCGACTTCATCCGCCAGCCGTGGAAGAACGGCGGCGGGAGCACGACGGAGCTCGACGCTCATTCCGAGGCAGGCGCGCGGCTGTGGCGGGTGAGCATCGCCGATGTCGCGGCCTCCGGGCCTTTTTCCGACTTCAGCGGCTTCGAGCGGACGATCATGCTGCTGGAAGGCTCCGGCATGGTGCTGGCCTTCGACCAGGCCCCCGCGGTGCGGCTCGATCGGCCGTTCGTGCCCTTCACGTTCGACGGCGCCTGGCGCACCGACTGCCAGCTCGTCGACGGGCCGGTGCGCGACTTCAACCTGATGGTGGACCGGGAAAAGGCACGGGGCACAGTGGAGGTCGCCTGGCTGGGGCGGCCCGTTTCGCCGGCCCGGCGGGCCGATTGGACTCTCGTCTACGCCCTGGCGGGCGGGGCGGAGGTGGGGGTGGGCGCCCATTCCGCGCGGCTGGAGCGCGGCGACCTGCTGCGAATGGAAG
>JBBQBW010000341.1:0-3944 GCA_038318025.1 Burkholderiales bacterium
AGGAAATTCGAGCGTAATGGGTGGAAGCGAGACTCACTCCCCTCCGATCGAGCGTATCGTGGCGCCTCGGCCCGGACCGCGGGTTGCGTCTCGAGGGCTGCGAAATGACCCTCTCCCCAACCCTCTCCCCGGGGAGAGGGAGACTTCACGCGGTGGCCTCTCCCCAAGGGAGAGGGAGACTTCACGCGGTGGCCTCTCCCAGGGGAGAGGGAGTGCTTCAAGCGGTAGCGCGCTCCTCCGGCAGCCGACGACCGACCAGGCGGAATACCTGCATCCGCCCCTTCCCCTTGATATCCACCTCGTGCGCCTGGTCGAACTGGAACCGGCTGTGGAGGCGGCGGTGGGTCATCAGGTCCACCTGCACCGAACTCGCGTCGGCGTCCGCGGCCATGCGGAACGCCACGTTCACCGTGTCGCCCCACATGTCGTAGATGAACTTTTTCTTGCCGATCACGCCGGCGACGATCGGTCCCGTGCCCACGCCGATGCGCAGCTGGATCCTCTCGCCGGTGCGCTGGCGGTACTCGTCGACCTTTTCCATCATCTCGAGGGCCATGCTCGCCACCGCGTCGGCGTAGTGGATCTGGGCGCCCGAATCGAGCCCCGCGGCGGCCATGTAGGCGTCGCCGATGGTCTTGATCTTCTCCACCCGGTGCTTCTCGGCGATGTCGTCGAAGATCGAGAAGATGTCGTTGAGGATCCTCACCGTCTCGACCGGCGAGAGCTCCTCGGTCATGCGGGTGAAGCCCACGATGTCGGCGAACATCACGGTCACGTCGGCGTGGCCCTGGGCGATGTTCACCTCGCCGCGCTTCAACCGCTCGGCGATGGCGGGGGGCAGGATGTTGAGCAGCAGCGTGTCGCTGCGGCCCTTCTCCACGCGCAGCTCCTCGAACGAGGCGTCCACCAGCACACGCAGCTTGTTCTTCTCGTTGGCGAAGTACCACAGCAACGAGTAGATCATGATCGAGATGGCGGAGAAGTTGAGCACGAAGAACACCGCGACCGTCGACAGGTCGTAGCTCTTCACCGTGCCGCCCAGAAGGAAGTCGAAGGCGCCCGCCAGCACCGTCATGAAGAGCCAGGCGAAGAACCACGGCAGCGACTGCCGGTTGCCGAGGATGGTGACCGCACCCACCGGGGCCATCAGCCCCCACAGGCTCACGCCCGAGGCGTTCACGAAGTTGCCGATCGACCACTGCATCGCGAACGGGACGAAGAGGATCAGCCCCAGCTGGATGATGGCGAAGATCTCGAGGCGGCGGTACTTCCAGTAGGCCCAGATGGTGGCCGCGGACAGGCCCTGGAAGAGGAGCGGGATGGCGGTCGAGTACTGGTACCCCATGCTCCAGTAGATGGCGAGCCAGAGCGCGGCCGCGCACATCATGAAGCCCGTGGTGAGCATCAACATGTCGCCGGAGAGCTTTTCCTCCGGGGTGAGCGGAGCCGCCGCGGGAGCGGCGGCGCTGCCGGAGCTCGCGGGCAGGGTGCTGGGCGAATCCTGTTGCTTCACGCGACGGATTTCCGTTTTATTGGTGTGTGCGGGCCGAGCCGATTATGTCACAGAACCCGGGTTCTACAGTGTGCGTCCGGGGGCGCAAACCGATAGAATTTCACCTTTCCGAGTCCCGAAAGTTGCAACCATGTCGATGGCAGACCGCGACGGCTTCATCTGGTACGACGGCAAGCTCGTGCCCTGGAGGGAAGCCACCACCCACGTCCTCACCCATTCGCTGCACTATGGCCTCGCGGTCTTCGAGGGGGTTCGCGCGTACAAGACCGAGATCGGCACCGCCATCTTCCGGCTGGAGGAGCACACCAAGCGGATGTTCAACTCCGCCAAGATCTACATGATGGACATCCCATACACCAGGGAAGTCCTGGTGGAGGCGCAGCGCGAGGTGGTGCGCGCCAACCAGCTGGAGAGCTGCTACCTGCGCCCGCTGTGCTTCTACGGCTCGGAGAAGATGGGCGTCTCGCCCGTGGGCGCCAAGGTGCACGTCTCGATCGCCGCCTGGCCGTGGGGCGCCTACCTGGGGGAGGACGGCCTCAGGAAGGGCATCCGCGTGAAGACCTCGTCCTTCGCGCGCCACCACGTGAACGTGACCATGCCCCGCGCGAAAGTCGCGACCACGTACGCCAACTCGATCCTCGCCAACCTCGAGGCCACGCAGCACGGCTACGACGAGGCGCTGCTGCTCGACACCGACGGCTTCGTGGCCGAAGGCGCCGGCGAGAACATCTTCATCGTGAAGGACGGCGTGGTCTACACCCCGGAGCTCACCACGGCGCTGGACGGCATCACCTGGAGGAGCGTGCAGTCGATCTGCGCCGACCTCGGCATCAAGGTGGAGAAGACCCGCATCACCCGCGACGACATCTACATCTGCGACGAGGCCTTCTTCACCGGCACCGCCGCGGAAGTGACCCCGATCCGCGAGCTGGACAAGCGCACCATCGGCATCGGCTCCCGCGGGCCGGTGACCGAGCGCATCCAGACCGCGTTCTTCGACATCGTGCACGGCAGGAACAAGAAGTACCACCACTGGCTCACCCCGGTCGAGAACGAACATGTCGCAGCCGTCCGCGCCTGAGAACGAAGAGAAGAAGTGCGTCGACGTGACGGCGGCGGACCTTCCGCTGCACTGCCCGCTGCCCTCCCAGGCGTTGTGGAACAAGCACCCGCGCGTCTACCTGCCCCTCGAGCAGGTGCGCGAGGCCCGCTGCCCCTACTGCTCCACGCTCTATCGCGTGACCGGTGAAGTGACCCCCGGGCACTGAGTGGCGAGGACCCTCATCGTCGCCCCGTCGTGGGTGGGTGACGCGGTCCTCTCCCAGCCGCTGGTGGCGCGCCTCGCGGCGCGCGATCCCGCCGGAACCCTCGACGTGCTGGGCCCCCCGTGGGCCCTGCCCGTCTACCAGCGCATGCCGCAGGTCGCGCTCACCCATGCCTTGCCCTTCGGCCACGGCGACGTGAAGGTGGGCGAGCGCCGCGCGTTCGCGAAATCGCTGCCGGCGTACGACCACGCAGTCGTGCTGCCCAATAGCCTCAAGTCGGCGCTGGTGCCCTGGTTCGCCGGCATCCCGAAGCGCACCGGCTACCGCGGCGAGTGGCGCTACGGCCTGCTGAACGACGTGCGCAGGCTCGACGAAGCGGCGCTGCCGCTCATCGTGGAGCGCTACGCGGCGCTCGCCGACGCGCCGGACGAGGCGTTCCCGCGCCCCCTGCCCGCCCCGCGCCTCACCATCGATGCGGCAGGACGCGCCTCACTGGTGACGCGCCTGGGCATCGACCTCTCGCGCCCGGTCGCCGCCTTCGCCCCGGGCGCCGAGTACGGCCCCGCCAAGCGCTGGCCGGTGCGGCACTTCGCGGCCCTCGCCCGCGACCTGGTGGCGCGCGGCGAGCAAGTGTGGCTGCTCGGCTCGGGGAAGGACGCCGAGGTGACCGCCGCGATCCAGGCGCTATCGGGCGGGGCGTGCCTCGACTTCGCCGGCCGCACCTCGCTCGGGGACGCCATCGACCTCATGTCGCTCGCCTCCCGGGTGGTGAGCAACGATTCGGGCCTCATGCACATCGCCGCGGCCCTCGACCGGCCGATGGCGGCGCTCTTCGGCTCTTCCAGTCCCGCCTTCACGCCGCCGTTGTCGGAGAAGGCGCGCGTGATCTCGCTGCGGCTCTCGTGCAGCCCGTGCTTCGCGCGGGTGTGCCCCCTTGGGCACACCAACTGCCTCGAGCTGCTGTCGGCGGAGGAGGTATTGGCAGCCTTCGACTGACCACCCCGTGCTGACTTGCGCCCTAGAGGATCGCAGATGGTCGCAGATCGAACGCAGATAGTCGCAGATGAGATGAATGCCGGTTTGTGGCTCTTCGAACACCGGCGCTCCAATTGCACAGTTGAAATCCAATCCTGATCTGCGACCATCTGCGTTCCCACCCCACCCCA
>JBBQBW010000342.1:0-3925 GCA_038318025.1 Burkholderiales bacterium
CGGCGCCGGCGGCCGCTTCGCCGAGAGGTGGCGGCTGCAGCAGGAAGAGGCGGTGAAGGAATAATTCCTTGGGGGTCAGACTCCCAAGGCCAGGCACGCTTCCTCAGAGGGAGACTTTGCCTCCGGCGTTGGGAGTCTGACCCCCAAGGAAGTCGCGGAGCGCTTCGAGCGTGGCGCGGGGAGCTTCGGACATCATCGAGTGGCCGGCGTCGAGGACCACCAGCTTGGCGCCCGGGATCTCGGCCGCCAGGGCGCGACCCGCCTTGAGCGGCGTCATCTGATCGCGCTTGCCGGCCAGCACCAGGGTGGGGATGGTGAGCGCCCGCACTGTTTCTGGCGCGGCGCGGAAGGCGTTGCAGGCCGCGAGGTCCAGGTGCTGCAGCCCCGGCCGCGCCCGGCCATTCAACTGCCGGCTCGATCCCACCAGCCAGTTGCCGGGCACCGGGCTCGACGTGAGCGGCGCCTGACGGGCGTGGCCCCACAGCGTTTCCATGTCGAAGGCGGCGGGCGAGTCGTCCCGGGCGGCGGCGAGGAAGGGCTCACCCACGGCCATGGGCGACGCCGCGCCCACCAGCGCCAGGCGCGACACGCGGCCGGGATGACGTAGCGCCGTGGCGAGCGCCACCAGCGACCCCATGCTGTGGCCCACCACGGCAGCGCTCGCAAGCCCGGCCGAGTCGAGGAGGGCCGCGACCCAGTCGGCCATCGCCTCGATCGAGGTCCGGGGGATGCCGGGGCTGCGGCCGTGGCCGGGCAGGTCCACGGCCAGCACCGAGTGGCCGTGGTGAGCGAGGTAGCGCGACTGCCACTGCCAGACGCTGTGGTCGAGGGCCGCCCCATGGATCATCACGACCGCGGGGCGCGTCCCGTCGAATTCACGCCCGCCGGTGTAGGCATAGGCCGGATAACCCTGGACGATGAACCGGCTCACGCCTTTTGGCTCGCGTAGATTGCCCGTTCAAGATCCTCGATGAGGTCGCCCGCATGCTCGATACCGATGGAGAGCCGCACCGTGCCCGGACCGATGCCGGCCGCCGCCAGCGCCGCATCGTCCATGCGGAAATGGGTAGTGGTGGCGGGGTGGATCACCAGCGATTTGGCGTCGCCGATGTTGGCGAGGTGGGAGAAGAGCGTGAGCGCCTCGATGAAACGCTTTCCTGCTTCCCGCCCGCCTTTCAGCTCGAACGAGAGCAGCGCGCTGCAGCCCGCCGGATAGAGGCGTGCGGCGAGGGCATGGTCCGGATGCTCGGCGAGGCCCGGGTGGTTCACCGCCACGACCGCCGCGTGGGCGGCCAGGAATTCCGCGATCTTTCCGGCGTTTTCGACGTGCCGCGCCATCCGCAGCGGCAAGGTCTCGACCCCCTGCAGGACCTGGAAGGCCGTCATCGGCGCCATGCAGGCGCCGAAGTCCCGCAGCCCCTCGCGCCGCGCCCGCAACAGGAACGCGCCGGCGGTCGATTCCTCGGAGAACACCATGCCGTGGAAGCCGTCGTAGGGCTCGGTCAGCGTCGGGAATTTTCCGGACGCGTCCCAGTCGAACCGGCCGCCATCGACCAGCAGCCCGCCAATCACGACCCCGTGCCCGGAAAGGAATTTGGTGGCCGAGTGCATCACCAGGTGGGCGCCCTGGTCCAGCGGCCGGCCCAGCATCGGGGTGGTCACGGTGGCGTCCACCAGCAACGGGATCCCATGGCGCTGGGCGAGCGCCCCCGCGGCCGGGATGTCGAGCACGTCCACGGACGGGTTGCCGACACTCTCCCCGAACAGCAGCCGGGTCTCGGGGCGGATCGCCCGTTCCCAGGCCCCGAGGTCGCGGGCCGGGACGAAGGTCGCGGTGATGCCGAAGCGTGGCAGGGTGTAATGCAGCAGGTTGTGGGAGCCCCCGTAGAGGCTCGCCGAGGCGACCACGTGCCCGCCCTGGCCCATCAGGGTGGCGATGGCCAGGTGCAGCGCCGCCTGCCCACTGGCGGTGGCGATGGCGCCGGCGCCTCCTTCCAGGGCGGCGATCCGCTCCTCCAGCACCGCCACCGTGGGATTCGACAGCCGCGAGTAAACGTGGCCGGGGATCTCCATGTTGAACAGGGCGGCGGCGGTGTCGGCGTCGGGGAAAACGAATGACGCGGACTGGTAGATCGGCACCGCCCGTGCCCCGGTGGCCGGGTCGGGAGACTGGCCCGCATGCACCGCGAGGGTGTCGGGATGGGGCGGCTTGGGTCCGGAATGATCCATTGGAATCAAGTATTTGTTATGTAATGCTCGGAAGGGCGTGAAATGTTGTCACGAAGACAGGATGTTTGCTATGTTAGCGACTGCCCCCAGAGGATTCCGACGCCCGTGCAGCGCTTTATCGCCATTTTTGTAGCCGCCGCGCTTCCCTTCGGGGCCCTCGCCGTAGAGAAGACCACCAAAGGGCGCGTCGCCAAGGCGGCCGTGGTCACGCCGGAATTCAATTCCGACGGCGATCCCATCCTGCAGTCCTCCCAGGTGATGGTGCTCAATGCCACATCGGGCCAGACACTCTATTCGAAGAACGCCGACCACGCCGCGCCGATCGCCTCCATCACCAAGGTGATGACCGCGATGGTGGTGCTGGACGCGAAGCTGCCCCTCGACGAGATCGTCGAGATCACCACCGACGACATCGACCGGGTCAAGAACACCAGCTCGCGCCTGCCCCTGGGTAGCCATTTCCGCCGCGACGACCTGATGCGCCTGGCGCTCATGGCCAGCGACAACCGCGCCGCCTCGGCGCTGGGGCGCAACTATCCGGGCGGGCTTGCCGCCTTCATCGACGCGATGAACGCCAAGGCGCAGTCGCTCAAGCTCACGCACACCCGTTATGTCGATTCGTCGGGGCTGTCGCCGGGTAATGTCTCGTCGGCGAGCGACCTGGGCAAGCTCGTGGCCGCGGCCAACGAGTACCCGTTGATCCGCGAATACTCCACCACGGGCGCCGTCGAGGTGATGCTGCCGGACGCGAAGCGCAAGCTCTCGTTCGTCAACACCAACGCGCTGGTGCGCAACTCCGACTGGCAGATCGGTCTGTCGAAAACCGGCTACATCAGCGAGGCGGGCAAGTGCCTGGTGATGCATGCGGTGATCGCCAATCAGCCGATCGTGATCGTGCTGCTGGACTCCTGGGGTCGCCTCACCCGCGTGGGCGACGCCAACCGCATCCGCAAGTGGCTGGAGAAGAATCCCAGCAAGCTGGCGGGCCTTCGCGGCGGCTGACCCTTCCGCCCTCTCCCCTGGGAGAGGGCCGGGGTGAGGGCGAGGTCAGTCCTCGTCCTTCCATTCCTTCATCTTGCCCAGGTCGATGTTGCGGTCGAGAGCCTTGCTTTCGTTGAAGAAGACGCGCATCACCAGCAGGTAGCCCAGCACCGCCACCACGGCCAGCAACACGATCACGCCTAAAGTCGAGTTCATCCGGACTCCCGGGCCAGGTCGGCCGTCTCTTAAGACTCCTTCGACACCCAGCGCCGCCTGCGCGTTGCACCTATTCCGGTGTCGGCGCAGCCCCTACAGCTCTGGATCATCGGATGCACGGGATGGGCTCGCATCCAGCATAATTGCGCGAATGAAAGTCGGCCTCTTCGTGACCTGCCTGGTGGACCTGGTGCGCCCCAGCGTGGGGTTCGCCACGTTGCGGCTACTGGAGGGCGCAGGCTGCGAAGTGGTGGTTCCCGCAGCGCAGACCTGCTGCGGCCAGCCAGGCTACAACTCCGGCGCCCGCGCGGTCTCGCGAGCGCTCGCGCTCAAGGTCCTGGCCGAATTTCGCGACTGCGACTACGTGGTCGCGCCCTCGGGCTCCTGCTCGGGGCAAGTGAAGCGGCACTACGTGGAGGACCTCTTCCTCGGCGCTCCCGAGCAGGCCGAGTTCGAGGCGCTGGCGGCGAAATGGCACGAGCTCTCGGAGTTCCTGGTG
>JBBQBW010000343.1:0-3925 GCA_038318025.1 Burkholderiales bacterium
CCACCCTCCCCCCGGATCTCGTCGAGCGCCTGCTCGTGGCGGCGCGCGCGGCGCAATTGCGCGCGCACGCGCCCTACTCGCGCTTCCGGGTCGGCGCCGCGGTGCTCGACGAGCAGGGCCGCATCTTTGCCGGCTGCAACGTCGAGAATGCCGCCTACCCGCTCGGAACCTGTGCCGAAACGCTCGCCATCGCCACACTGGTGCGCGAGGGGGGCCGCGAGGTTCGCGCGCTCCTGGTGCTGGGCGATGGCGAGGCGCTGGTGACCCCGTGCGGCGGCTGCCGCCAGCGGCTGCGCGAATTCGCCGAGCCCGGGACCCCGGTGTTCGTGGCCGATCGCGAGCGCGTCCGGGCGCAGTTCACCCTGGAGCAGCTGCTGCCCGCGAGCTTCGGGCCGGAGAACCTGGCTTGATGACTGCCCGCATTCACGAAAACGCGTCCCACGTTTGCTCCCTCTCCCCTGGGAGAGGGTTGGGGAGAGGGTCGATATGACGAAATCCTTCGAGCCCGCGCTCGCCACGCTGCGCTCCCGCGTGCCCGCAGCGCGGCCGCGCATCGCCGTGGTCCTCGGCTCCGGCTGGGGCGGCCTCACCGACCACGTGAGCGAGCCGCAGCGCGTGTCCTACGCCGACCTCGAGGGCTTTCCCCACGCCGGGGTCGCCGGGCATGCGGGCGAGCTGGTCATGGGGCGCATCGGTTCGCGGGAGGTCGCCGTGATGTGCGGGCGCAAGCACGCCTACGAGGACGGCGACGTGAAGGCGATGCAGGTGCCCCTGCTGACGCTGCAGGCCCTGGGCTGCGAGGTGCTGGTGCAGACCAACGCCGCCGGCAGCCTCGACCCGCGCATGCCGCCGGGGAGCCTGATGGCGATCTGCGACCACATCAACCTGCCGCAACGCTCGCCGCTGGTGGGCGAGAGCGGGTCGGACCGCTTCGTCGACATGGTGGACGCCTACGACCCGAAGCTGCGCGCCGCAGCGCTGGCCGTGGCGCACGCGAGCGGGGCGGAGCTGCGCGAGGGCGTGTACCTGTGGTGCCTCGGCCCGCAGTTCGAGACCGCCGCCGAGATCCGCATGTTCCGCCAGATGGGCGCCGACGCCGTCGGGATGAGCACCGTGCCCGAGACCATCCTCGCGCGCCGCGCCGGGATGCGCGTGCTCGCGATCTCGCTCATCACCAACATGGCGGCCGGGCTTTCGGAGGAGAATCTGAGCCACGCGCACACGCTCGAGCAGGCGGGGCGCGCCAAGGACACGGCGAGCGGGCTGCTCGCCGGCGTCATCAAGGAGATCACCCCATGACCGCGAAACCCAACCTCACGCTGGTGCTGCCGCGCCCGGTGCCGGCGGGGCCCGTCGACCGCAATCCCGGCACACCCCTGGACCTCGACATCGTGCGTTCACTGCGTGTGAACCGCAGCGCCGTCGAGCGCCGCGCCGCCACCCTTGGCACGCGACGCACGGTCAAGAAGGAATGGCAGGCAGCGTGGTTGCTGCGCGCCATCACGCTGATGGACTTGACCACCCTCTCCGGCGACGACACGCCGGGCAACGTGCGGCGGCTGTGCGCCAAGGCGCGCAACCCGCTGCGTACGGACCTGGTGGAGGCACTGGGCGCCGCGGAGCTCGACATCAAGGTGGGCGCCGTGTGCGTGTACCACGCGCTGGTGCCGACGGCGGTGGCGGCACTCGAAGGCTCGGGCATCCCCGTGGCCGCGGTGTCGACGGGCTTTCCCGCGGGCCTCTCCCCGGTCGAGCAGCGCGTCGAGGAGATCCGCGCGAGTGTCGCCGCGGGCGCCCACGAGATCGACATCGTCATCACCCGCTCCCACGTCCTCACCGGCAATTACGAGGCGCTCTACGACGAGGTGAAGCGGTTCCGCGAGGCCTGCGGCGAAGCGCACATGAAGGCGATCCTCGCCACCGGGGAGCTCGCCACCCTCGGCAACGTGGCACGCGCGAGCATGGTGGCGATGCAGGCGGGGGCCGACTTCATCAAGACCTCCACCGGCAAGGAACCCGTGAACGCCACGATCCCGTTCGGCCTCGTCATGTGCCGCATGATCCGCGAGTACTTCGAGCAGACCGGCTACGCCGTGGGCTTCAAGCCCGCCGGCGGCATCCGCACCGCCAAGACCGCGCTCGAGTTCCTGTACCTGATGAAGGAGGAGCTCGGCGACCGGTGGCTGCGCTCGGACCTGTTCCGCTTCGGCGCCTCGGCGCTCCTCACCGACATCGAGCGCCAGCTCGAGCACTACGTCACCAACCGCTACTCGGCAGCGCATCGCCACCCGATGCCCTGAACGCCGTGGTCGAGGAACGAGCCCCTAAAACATGAACCCCACAGTCGCGACGATCTTCAGGACAATGGAATACGGCCCCGCGCCGGAGAGCGACAAGGACGCGCTCGCCTGGCTCGCGAAACACGGCCGCACCTTCGGCCACTACGTGGACGGGAAGTGGACCACCCCGGGCAAGACCTTCGAGGTCACCAACCCCGCGACCGGCAAGCCGATCGCGACGGTGGCCGACGGCACGAAAGAAGAAGTCGATGCCGCCGTCGCCGCCGCGAAGCGGGCGTTCCCCGGCTGGAAGGCCCTCGCGCCCCATGCCCGCGCGCGGCACCTGTATGCGCTCGCCCGCGGCGTGCAGAAACACTCGCGCCTCCTCGCGGTGCTGGAATCCATGGACAACGGCAAGTCGATCCGCGAGACGCGCGACATCGACGTGCCCCTGGTGGCGCGGCACTTCTACCACCACGCCGGCTGGGCGCAGTTGCTCGACACCGAATTCGCCGGCCACGAGGCGATCGGCGTCGTGGGCCAGATCATCCCGTGGAATTTCCCGCTGCTGATGCTGGCATGGAAGATCGCCCCGGCGATCGCCGCCGGCAACACGGTGGTGCTTAAGCCCGCCGAGTTCACGCCGCTCACCGCGCTCGCCTTCGCCGAGATCGCCCACGAGGCGGGCGTGCCTGCCGGTGTCATCAACATCGTGAACGGCCACGGCGAGACCGGTGCTGCGCTGGTGGAGCATCCCGACGTCGACAAGATCGCCTTCACCGGCTCCACCGAGGTGGGACGCATCATCCGCAAGGCGACCGCGGGCTCGGGCAAGAAGCTCTCGCTCGAGCTGGGCGGCAAGAGCCCGTTCATCGTCTACGACGACGCGGACCTCGACAGCGTGGTCGAGGGCGTGGTCGATGCGATCTGGTTCAACCAGGGCCAGGTGTGCTGCGCGGGCTCGCGGCTCCTGGTGCAGGAAGGCATCGCGACCCGCCTGGTGTCGAAGCTGCGCGCGCGCATGGAAAAGCTGCGCCTGGGCTCGCCGCTCGACAAAGCGGTGGACATGGGAGCGATCGTGGCTCCGGTGCAGCTCGAGCGCATCCGCGGCCTCGTGCAGCAAGGCGTCGACGAAGGCGCCACGATGTGGCAGCCGAGCTGGGCGTGCCCCCAGGAAGGCTGCTTCTATCCCCCCACGCTTTTCACCGACGTGCAGCCGTCGTCGACCATCGCGCAAGTGGAAATCTTCGGCCCGGTGCTGGTGACGATGACCTTCCGCACGCCGGAGGAGTCGGTGCAGATCGCCAACAACACGCCCTACGGCCTCGCCGCGAGTGTCTGGACCGAGAGCATCAACCTGGCCCTCGACATCGCGCCGAAGATCAAGGCGGGCGTGGTCTGGGTCAACTCCACCAACCTCTTCGTCGCGGCGGCGGGCTTCGGCGGCTATCGCGAGTCGGGGTTCGGCAGGGAGGGCGGGCGCGAGGGCATGTGGGAATACCTGAAGCGCCACGTCGCGGCACCCCGTGCCGCCAGGGAGCCGAAGGGCACGAAGGCAGCGGCGAGGAAAAGTCCGGCGTCGAGTGCGGCGGGAGGGATGCTGCCGCCGATCGACCGCACGCCCAAGCTCTTCATCGCCGGCAAGC
>JBBQBW010000344.1:0-3923 GCA_038318025.1 Burkholderiales bacterium
CCCTCGCGCACCAGCGTGGACTTGCAAAACGCGCACACCGCCACGATCGAGAACGCGCCGCGGAATTTGAGCGGGGCCCCGCACGACGGGCAGCTGGCCGTCCTGGCGTCTTTCTTCTCGGGCACCGGCCCTCCCTTTTGGGGGCAGTATACCGATCAGCCCGAGTTTCGCAGTCCCGCCGCCAGCCCGTTGATCGAGAGGTGGATGCCGTTCTTCACCCGCTCCTCGGTGTCGCCGGCGCGGTGGCGCTTGAGGAGCTCGATCTGCAGGTGGTTCAGCGGATCGAGGTAGGGAAAGCGGTTGCGAATCGAGCGCGCGAGCGCGGGGTTGGCCTCGAGGAAGGCGCTGCTGCCGGTGATCTCGAAGAGGGCCGCCACCGTGGCATCGAATTCCGCGCGGATGCGCCCGTAGATCTGCGCCGCCAGCGCCGCATCGGGCACCAGGTCGCGATAACGCGCCGCCACCGAGAGGTCGGACTTGGCGAGCAGCATGTCGAGGTTGGAGAGCATGGCGCGGAAGAACGGCCACTCGGCCCACATGCGCGCCAGGAGCTCTCGGCCGCCCGAGCCTTCGCGCTCCACCATCGCGCGCACCCCGGAGCCGAATCCGTACCAGCCCGGCAGCATCACGCGGCACTGCGCCCACGAGAACACCCAGGGAATCGCGCGCAGGTCCTCGATCGCCTGGGACTTCTTGCGCGACGCGGGGCGCGAGCCGATGTTGAGCTCGGCGATCTCGTTGATCGGCGTGGTGGCGCGAAAGTAGTCGACGAAGCCCGCGGTGCCGTAGACGAGGTCGCGATACGCCGCCATCGCCGCGGCCGACAGCGACTCCATCGCCGCGTGGAATTCCTGGTGGCCGGCGTGGGGGCGGGCGTCGAGTGTGGCGCGCGCGGTGGCTGCAAAGAGCGCCTCGAGGTTGCGCCGCCCGATCTCGCGGTTGGCGTACTTGCTCGCGATCACCTCGCCCTGCTCCGTCAGCCGCAGCTCTGCCTGCACGCTGCCCGGCGGTTGCGCGAGGATCGCGTCGTAGCTGGGACCCCCGCCGCGGCCGACGGTGCCGCCGCGCCCGTGGAAGAAGCGCAGTCCCACGGCCGCCGTCGCGAACACCCGCACCAGCTCGGTCTCGGCCTTGTAGAGCTCCCAGTTGGAGGTGACGTAGCCGCCATCCTTGTTGCTGTCGGAGTAGCCGAGCATCACCTCCTGGCGATCCCCGAGCGAGGCGACGAGGGCGCGCGCGGCGGGAATCGCGAACCAGCGCTCCATGGTGGCGGGTGCCGCGCGCAGGTCGGCGATGGTCTCGAAGAGCGGCACGATCTGCAGGCGCGAGGCCGGGCGCGCGCCCGGCGTCGCGAGGCCCACCTCCTTCAGCATCACCGCGACTTCCAAAAGGTCGGAAACGCTGCCGGCCTTCGAGATCACGCACTGGCGGATGGCGTCGGGGCCGAGGCGCTTCACCGCCGCGGCGGCGGCGTCGAAGATCGCGAGCTCGCCGCGCGCGACTTCGGAGTACTCCGCGAACGCCGATCGCAGCGGGCGCGGCGAGGCGAGCTCCGCGAGCAGCAGCGCCTCGCGTTCGGGTTCCCCGAGGCAGGTGTAGTCGTCCGCCACGCCCGCCGAGCGCATCAGCTCGGCGATCACTTGCTCATGCACGTCGGAGTTCTGGCGCAGGTCCACGGTGGCGAGGTGGAAGCCGAAGGCGAGCACCGACTTGCGCAGCAGGCAGAGGCGTCCCTCGGCGAGCATCCCGAGGCCGCCGGCGCGCAGGCTCGCGTCGATCACGTCCAGCGCCGCGGCGAATTCGCCAGGCGACGCGTAAGGCTGGGCGGTGCCCACCGCCATGCGGTGCGTGTGCCGCAGCCCCAGGGCCTCGGCGGTGGCCGCGAGGCGCGCGTAGATGCCGGTCAGCGCCCGGCGGTAGGGCTCGTCCTTGCGGGGGGGCGCGCGGTCGGGGGAGGCCTCGGCCAGCGACTCGAGGTCCGGCGTGAGCTTCGTGAGCAGGCGCGAGAGCGGCAGCTCGGCTCCCAGGGCATGCACCTCCCCGAGGTAGTGGTCGAAGGCGATCTCGCCCTGGCGCCGGAACGCGGCCTCGAGCATCTCGGCGGTGACGAACGGGTTGCCGTCGCGGTCGCCGCCCACCCAGCTGCCCACGGCCACCGGCGTGGGTACCGCGTGTCCCACGAACGCCTCCACCTCGGCGGCGATGCGCGGCACGGCGTCGATGAAGGTGTAGTTGAAGTACGCGAGCGCGTTCTCGATCTCGTCGCGCACGCCCAGCTTCACCGCTCGCAGCATGCGCGTCTGCCACAGGGTCGCGATGAGGCGGCGCAATTCGACCTCGGCACGCGCGAGCTCCTCGGGGAGCGCCTCTGCGGCGTCGCGGCGCGCGAGCCAATCGGCGACCGCGAGCTGCGCATCGAGCGTGCTCTTGCGCTGCACCTCGGTGGGGTGGGCCGTCAGCACCGGAAAGACGCGGATGCCGTCGAGGCGCGCCGCGAGCCCGGGGTCCGCCCCCGCCAGCAGGCCGCGCAGCGTGGAGGGGAGCGGCTTCGCCCCCGCACGCTGGTGGTCGCGATGGCGGCGGACGTGGTGCCGATCCTCGGCGATGTTGGCGAGCAGCGAGAAGTAGCTGAAGGCGCGCACTACCGCCACCGCCTGCTCGGGGGTGAGGGGGTTCAGGATGTCCTCGAGGCGCTGGCGCGACTCGGTGTCCTCGAGCCGGCGGCTCGCCACGGCGAGCTGGCGGATCTCCTCGACCAGGTCGAAGGCGGCATCACCCTCGAAGGTGCGGATGGTGTCGCCGAGGATCCGGCCCAGCAGCCGGATGTCCTCGGCGAGGCGCTCGTCCTTGTCGTGGGAAGGGTCCATCCCCGCAGGATAACCTCCCTCCCCCCACCGCCAGCGCTACGGTCCATGCCGATGCACCTTCGCGCCAAGGAGATTCGCGAGCCGGCGGCGGCGGAACATTTTTCCGCATCTTCCGTTTCGGCCCGCGAGCCGGTAAATTCTCGCGATGCTGCACGTCCCGACGCTTCATTTCGCCCTGATCCTCATGGACGTGCTGATCGCGACCCTCCTCTGGGCGGCGATCGGGGCGGGCCGCCGCCAGGGCCTGGTGCCCTGGATCCTCTCGCTCGGCACGCAGGCGCTGCTGTTCGCCGTGATCGGGCTCACGAGCGACGACACGCGCTTCGGCGCCATCGTCACGGTGAACCTGCTGGCCGCCCTCACTTTCACCCTGCAAGCCGAGGCGATACTGCGGTTCTTCAACCGGGTGCTGCCGGCGTGGATCCACCTCGCGGCCCCGCTGGCGATGATCGCGGTGATGCTGCTGCTGCGGCACTCGGAACCGGCGCGCCTTTTCGTCGGCTGCGTGGCCTACGGGTCGGCAATGCTCGCCTTGAGCCTGATGACCCATCGGCTTCGCGACACCGAGCGCGGCAAGGGCATGCAGCTCCTGTGCGCCGGCTACGCAGTGGGAGGCGCGGTGCTGTTCGCGCGCGCCGGGGCGGCACTGCTGGCGCCTCACGGGCTCATTCCGCCCCAATGGGAAGCGGCGGTCGCCGGCCTCTTCGCCTTCGCGATCACGTTCGCGACCGCAGCGGGGTTCCTCCACGCCCATCGCCAGCGCCACGACCACCTGGTCGGCCACCTGGCGCTGATCGACGCACTCACCGGCATCTTCAACCGACGCACCTTCTTCAGCCTGGCGTCGATGGCGCTTTCGCAGGCGCAGCGGGGCCGCTACCCGGTGTCGCTGCTGCTGGTGGACCTCGACCACTTCAAGCGCGTGAACGACACCTTCGGCCACCAGGCTGGCGACGCCGTGCTGCAGCGCTTCGTGGAGCTGGTGCAGGCGGTGTTGCGCAAGGAGGACATCTTCTCGCGCTACGGCGGCGAGGAGTTCTGCGTTCTGGTGCCCAA
>JBBQBW010000345.1:0-3920 GCA_038318025.1 Burkholderiales bacterium
CTCCGGGACATCGGGATTCTTCTTCTGCGGCATGATCGAGGAGCCGGTGCAGAACCGGTCGGCGATCGCCACGAAGCCGAAGCGGGGGCTGGACCAGATCACCAGTTCCTCGGCCAGGCGCGAAACATGGGTGATCGTGAGCGCCGCGGCGGCCAGGAACTCGATCGCGAAGTCCCGATCGGACACGGCGTCCAGCGAGTTCTCGCACACCCCGTCGAACCCCAGCTCCCTGGCCACCGACTCGCGGTCGATGGGAAAGCTGGTGCCGGCGAGGGCCGAGGCGCCCAAAGGCAGCCGGTTCACGCGCCGGCGGCAGTCGGCCAGGCGCCCGGCATCCCGGGTGAACATCTCGAAATAGGCCATCAGGTGGTGGCCGAAGGTGACCGGCTGCGCGACCTGCAGGTGGGTGAAGCCCGGCATCAGCAGGTCGGCGTGGCGCTCGGCCTGGTCGAGCAGCGCCACGCGCACCTTGCGCAGCAGCCCCGCGAGGGCGTCGATCTCCCCGCGCAGCCACAGGCGGATGTCGGTGGCCACCTGGTCGTTGCGCGAGCGGGCGGTGTGCAGGCGCTTGCCGGCATCGCCCACCAGCTCGGTCAGCCGGTGCTCGATGTTGAAGTGGACGTCCTCGCGCTCCAGCGACCAGGCGAAGCGCCCGGCGCGGACGTCGGCGAGGATCGTGGCCATGCCGTGTTCGATGTCGGCGAGGTCGGCGGCGCAGATCAGGTTGCAGCGCGCCAGCATGCGCGCGTGGGCGAGCGAGCCCTGGATGTCGACCTCGGCGAGGCGGAAATCGAAGCCGATGGAAGCGTTGAAACGCTGCGTGAGGGCGTCGAGCGGCTCGGCGAAACGCCCCGACCACGCCTTGCCGGCCGGAGGCTCGCGCTTGTCGTCGTGTTGCATGGAATCGGCGCCAATGGCCAAATGAAGGACGTGGCGAGTATAAATCAGACGGGAACGGGGATCCGGTTGCCGAACTTCTGCAACCTGGGCGTCATGCTTCGCACGCTGATCGTCGCCAACGTCTTCGTGCTGTTCGCGGCGATCCTGCGCTCCGCGCGGCTGGAGTTGGTGCCGCTCGAGTTCGTGATGATGGCCGCGTTCTGCGAGCCGGTGATCCTGGCGAGCGTCGGTGTCCTCTGCCTCACGCGCGGCTGGCTGCACCGGCTGCGCTACCCCGCCGCCCTCGCGGTGGTGGGCGTCCTGGTCGTCGCGATCGCGGGGCTCCTGCACGTGGTGGCGGGAACGCTCGTGCCCGATCGGGAGGCCGCTGCCTTCGCACCCGTGGCCCTCGTGGCCCTCTTCGTGACCGGCTTCACCATCGCCTACTTCGACTTGCGCTCCCGGGCGCTCGCCCCCGCCATCGCGGAGGCGCGCATCCAGGCGCTGCAGGCGCGCATCCGGCCCCACTTCCTCTACAACAGCATCAACGCCGTCCTGTCGCTGATCCGCGCCGAGCCGCGCCGCGCGGAGGCCGCACTCGAGGACATGGCCGACCTGTTCCGCGTGCTGATGGCGGACAACCGCACCCTGGCGCCGCTGGCCGCCGAGGTGGAGCTCACCCGGGGATACCTCGCGATCGAGAGCCTCAGGCTGGGCGAGCGGCTGCGGGTCACCTGGAAGACCGACGCAATGCCGGGCGACGCGCTGGTTCCGCCGCTGCTGCTCCAGCCGCTGGTCGAGAACGCCGTCTACCACGGCATCGAGCCCTCGGCCGCCGGCGGCGAGATCGCGATCGAGGTCACCCTGTCGGGCCGCCAGGTGGTGATGACGCTCACCAATCCGCTGCCTGGCGTCACCCGCACCATCGCCGGCAACCGGATGGCCACGGCCAACATCCGCGAGCGCCTGCAACTGCACTACGACGCCGAGGCGAGCATGCAGTCGGAGGTGCGCGACGGCATCTACCGTGTCACCATTCGCGTCCCCTACCTCACCGCGCCCGCATGACGCTCGCCGCCACCGAAGTGCCCCGGGTTCTGATCGCCGATGACGAGGCCCCGGCCCGTTCGCGGCTCCGGGACCTGCTGGACGAGTGCCGCGAATCCTTCCCGCTCGCCATCGTCGAGGAGGCGCGCAACGGACGCGAGGCGCTGGAGGCGCTGAACCGCGAAAAGGTGGACATCGTCCTCCTCGACATCCGGATGCCAGACATGGATGGCCTGGAGGCGGCGCGCCACATGGCCGGGATGGCCGAGCCGCCGGCGATCATCTTCACCACCGCCTTCGACGCCTACGCGATCAAGGCCTTCGATGTGAACGCGATCGACTACCTCCTCAAGCCCATCCGGCGCGAGCGGCTGCTCACCGCCCTTAACAAGACGCGGGGCGGGGCCCCGGTCTCGCGCCAGGCGCTCGACGCCGCCGCCGCCAACCACGCGCGCCGGCACCTCTCGATCCACGAGCGCGGCAAGATCCACCTGGTGGCGATCGGCGACATCCTGTACCTGCGCGCGGAGCTCAAATACGTGACGGTGCGCACCGCCGAGCGCGAATTCCTGGTGGAGGAGTCGCTCACCAGCCTCGAAGAGGAGTTCGGCGAGCTCTTCGTGCGCGTCCACCGCAATTGCCTGGTGGCGCGCGCCGCGATCTCCGGGTTCGAGCGCAACGCCGAAGAGACCGAATCGGGCTGGGCGGTGGTGATCCGGGCCACCGGCGAGAAGCTGCCCGTGAGCCGACGCCAGCACCACGTTGTGAAGCAGTTCAGATGAAAATGGGGTCAGGTTACATTTCCGCGCCATCCGATCGGATGGGGACGGAAATGTAACCTGACCCCATTTTCATTCCCCTGGGAGAGGGTTGGGGAGAGGGTCTACTCCCAATACGGCGTCTCCCCGAACGCCTTCCGCAGGAACTCGATGAAGAACTTCACCTTGGCGGGCAGGAGCCGGCGCTCGGGGTAGACCGCGTAGATGTTGTTGCCGGGGAAGGCGAAGTCGTCGAGCACGGTGGCGAGTCGCCCGCGCTTCACCTCCTCGCTCACCTCCCAGGCGCTCCTCCAGGCGAGCCCTTCGCCGGCGATCGACCAGCGCGTGAGCACCTCGCCGTCGTTGCACTGGAGGTTGCCCGCCACCTTCACCGAGACGGGCTTGCCCTTGTCCTGGAAGTGCCAGTTGTCCGCCACGCCATCCTCGGTGCTGGTGACGAGGCAGTTGTGCTTGGCGAGGTCGGCCAGCACCTTGGGCTTGCCGGCGCGCTTGAAGTAGGCGGGCGAGCCGCACACCACGCGGTGGTTGCGCGCCAGCCTGGCGGCGATCAGGTCGGCGCTCTTCAGGTCCGCGATGCGGATCGCCAGGTCGAAGCGCTCGTTCTTGAGGTCCACCATCCGCTCCGACAGGTGCAGGGTGATGGCGAGGTTGGGGTGCTCGGCGATGAACGCCGCCAGGTGCGGGGCGATGTGCTTGCGCCCGAACGAAGTGGGGGCGGTGACGATCAAACGTCCCGATGCGCTTTTCACCCCGGCGGTGAGCGAATCCTCGGCGGAGCGCAGCTCCCCCAGCAGGCGGTGGCAGTCCTCGTAGAAGGTGGAGCCTTCCGGAGTGAGGGTGACCTTGCGGGTCGAGCGCTTGAACAGCTTTACACCCAGGCGCAGCTCCAGCTGGTCGATGCGGCGCCCGACCATCGCGGGGGTGATGCCCTCCTCGCGGGCGGCCGCGGAAAGGCTGCCGCGCTGGGCCACCTCGACGAACGTCGTCAGCTCCTTGAATCGGTCCATGGCCTCACTCCAAGTATCAAACGATGTCTTGATTTCCAGCATTCATCGTATGCGAGTTAGGTAATACACTGCAACCTGAGATTTTCAAGGATTTCGCCATGGCTTCCCACACCCCCGGCAGCACCCTCCAGATCCAGGCCCCGGGCCATCCCGACTCCGCCCGGATCCTCACCCCCGCCGCCCTCGAATTCGTGGCGACACTGTGCGG
>JBBQBW010000346.1:0-3914 GCA_038318025.1 Burkholderiales bacterium
CCTCGGTCTCGTCCTCTACGAGTGCCTCACGGGCGCCAAGCCCTTCGCCGGAGAGGACTTGGCGCAGCTCACGTTCAATGTCTGCAACATCGCGGCGCGCCCGCCGTCGCACCGCGCGCGCGGCCTCGCCCCGGTCCTCGACTTCATCGTCGCGCGGACGCTGCGCAAGGAGCCGGGCGAGCGCTACGCCTGCGCCGCCGAGCTGGCCCGCGACCTGCGCGCGGCCGCCGCCGATGTCGCCGCCGCGCAGGCCCGGGGCGACCACTCGGCGCTCCTGCCCACCATTCCCGGCGCCGCTGCCGACATCGAGGTAGAGCGCACCACGCCGCTGGTGGCGAACGACCTCCCCCACGAGCTGCGTCCCTCGCCGCGTTTCGATTCTCAGCCGGCGCTGGCGCGGCTTGCCGTGGCGCCCTCCGAGGCCGACGCGACGCGCTCGCGCGGGGGATGGACCGGCCCGATGGCGAAGCCGCGTGCGCGTTTCGATCCACGGCGCCTGTGGCCGCTCGCCCTCTACGCCCTGGCGCTCCTCGCCGCCGCGGCGATCGTCACCGCTTGCGGCTCGAAGGTGAAGCTCGATCGCCTGGCCCCCGATGCGGTGATCCTCGCATTCGGCGACAGCCTCACCTACGGCACCGGCGCTGCCACCGGCGAGTCCTATCCCGCGGAGCTCGCGCGTCGCATCGGCCGCAAGGTGGTGAATGCCGGCGTTCCCGGCGAGACCAGCGGCGAGGGGCTGGCGCGGCTGCCGGCGGTGCTCGACGAGGAGAAGCCCCAGTTGCTGGTGCTGTGCCACGGGGGCAACGATTTCCTGCGCAAGCTCGACGAATCAAAGGTGGCGGGCAACGTGCGCTCGATGGTGGAGCTCGCGCGCTCGCGCGGCATCCCGGTGGTGCTGCTCGCCACCCCCAAGCCCACGTTCCCGCCCTCGGTGCCGAAGTTCTACGGCGCGATGGCGGGCGAGCTCAACGTGCCGTTCGAGGAAGACGTGATCCATGCCGTGCTGATCGACAACCGCCTCAAGTCGGACTTGGTACACCCCAATGGCCGCGGCTACGCCCAGGTGGCCGAGGCGGTCGAGAAGGTCCTGCGCCGCGCCGGGGCACTGTGATCCGACGGCAAATACCGGACTTGTCCTACACGGGGTTGGGACTACAGGGGTGGAGGGCAATCGCGGCTACAACTAGATTGGCATCAACGCCAACACACAACCGAGGATGCGAGATGAAACCCAGCACCCAGCAGAAACTGCGACGCCCGAAGCTACCCCCGATCCTCGAGATCGACGAGGACGGCATGCCGATCTCCGAGCGCGAGCTGGTCACGGGTCGCCGCTTCACGTTCCAGGAAGATGGTCCCGGCGTGCAGCTGGGCGAGTGGCCCACCGAATTCGACGACTGACGCGTCGGCGTCGGGGATGTGCCGAAGCGCCTAGCGCCCTCGTCGCACTCCTCGGACCTCCGCCTGTCCGATGGGATATCCATCGGAAAATCGGAGGTCAAGATGCGCACGCTTCGCCCGTCCCATATCGCAGTCTCGGTAGTCCTCGCCCTCGCGGTCACCACCGCCTCGGCACAAACGCGCGTTTCCCCGGCCCCTCGCGCCACCGGTACCACGGCAACCGGCATCAACGGCTCCACCGCCACGGTATCCAACGCCGGCTCGACCCCCACCACCGCCGGCACCAGCGGCGTGACCGTGCAATCGAGCCCCAGCAGCGATCTCGCCCAGCGCAACACGGCCGGGACTGCCGGCACGCCCACCGCGCGCACCGCCACCGACACCAGCACCAGCACCACCAGCACCGGCGCTGGAACCACGACGACTCGCGTCACCAACTCCGACGGCTCCTCCACCTTCGTCGACAACACCCGGACACTGCGCTCCACCGACGCGGTCGACTCCGCCGATGGCACCAACACCACGCGCGTGACGAATGCCGACGGCTCCTCGACCTTCGTCGAGACGTCGACCACGACGAACGCCATCACCACTGGCAACGCGAGCGCCAACTCGGCGACGTCCAACGGCATCTCCCCGGGGCAGACATCCTCCGGCTCCGCCGCGGGCGCTTCTTCCGGCGGAGTCACCGGGCGCGATGCTTCACTCACGCAAAACAGCCGCAACGGATTCGCCAATTCGGGCGGCCAATCGCTGGGACAGACTTCCTCCGGCGCCAACATCGGCGCGGCGGGCGTGGGAACGGGCAACACCGCGGGTGTCGCGACCAACGGCGCCATCATTCCCCAGGGAGGGTTCCTCGGCGGGATCGTGGGCGCCCCGGTGTTCGCGCCCGAGTCGGTGAACAACAATGGCGGGATGTCCGCCTCGACCGTCGACGCTGTCAATACCATGGCCGACATGGGCAACCTGGGCAACGGCGGCATTTCCGGCGGCTTCGCAGCCAGCAGCACCGTGCCCGGAAATACCATGCTCGACGAGGACGCGCGCCGCGAAGCGGCCCGCACCCGCGCCAAGGTGTCCCGTGGCGGCCAGTTGATGTACAGCATAGCTCCGCGCACCAACGTCGATCGCACGTGGCAGATGCCCGACGACCAGACGCCCCTGATGCTGCGATAAGGATCGCGCGACTGCGTGATCGACCCTCGATGCCGCACCGGCATCGCGGGCTTGGCACGCCTGGCGCCGCCTCGTGATTGAACTCGAGCGCATTCCGGGGGACTGAACGGGCATGCTCGAGATCCCCGGCGATCCCCAGGCGGCGGGCCCCGTCGACCGCCCCATGTCTCCCATGGCGGCCACTGCGGCCGTGGCGGGACGGGTGCTTGCGGGCTCGGCGGCCTTGGTCCTGGGAGGTGCGCTGGCGCTGGAGCTTCCTTCGGAGCCGGCGGCCCCGCGCCTCCTGTCGCGGGAGCCCGCCATGGGCGCTTCCACCGCGCGCGCGCCGGCCGCCTCGGCGCCGGTGCAGGTCGCCTCCCGCGAGCCGGTCCGCATCCCGCTCGCCCCGCCGGCGGAGGGCGAGGAGGGGCGCCTCGGCATGCCGGTGCTGGGCCTCGACCGCGGGTCCCTGGTCGACAACTTCGCGGACCGCCGTGGAACGCGCCGGCACCTCGCCCTCGACATCCTGGCGCCGCGCGGAACGCCGGTGGTGGCGGTCGAAGATGGCGAGGTGGCGAAGGTTTACCGCCACCTGCTGGGCGGGCTCTCGGTCTACCAGTACGACCGCGAGCGCAAGCGGTCCTACTACTACGCTCACCTGCAGGGGTTCGCTCCCGGGCTTGCTGCCGGGGACTACCTGCGGCGCGGCGACCTCGTCGGCTACGTCGGCACCACCGGCAACGCAAGCCCCACGGCGCCGCACCTGCACTTCGCGATTCTCGAGCTCGGGCCGAAGGCGAAATGGTGGAAGGGGACACCGTTGAATCCGTATCGCTTGATCGAGTAGACGTCGTTGCGCTCGGTTGCGCTTTGCGCCCGGGCCCAGGCCGGGGAAAGCCTCGAGCCAGGCGATACGAATCTGCAACGGTGGGGATGAGATAGCCATTTCGAAGTCACATGCCACTGATCGTGGTTGGGGGTGCGCGACGAAAATGCAGTTTGTAGAGGGGGCTGTGCGCTCATCACCGTTACCGTGAACGACCGGCATCGAAGTTCGCTGCGGGATAGCGCAGCGCCGCTTGATAGTTTCGTGGAGTAGCGCAGCGCCACTCGACTCATGAAGTGGTGATGGCTGACATGGACGGAGGCCCCTGCCCGGGCGCAAAACGCCTTGAACGGCGCCAGCGGCACCCTGCCGCGAGCAGGTGAGCTCGCTGCCCTACGGGGCGATGACGCGCCTCAGGTAGCGAACACCACGCGGTTACGGCCGTCGCGCTTGGCGAGGTACAGGGCCTCGTCGGCGCGGCGCAGCAGCGAATCGATCCGGACCTCGGCGGGGTGGAGCGTCGCAACCC
>JBBQBW010000347.1:0-3910 GCA_038318025.1 Burkholderiales bacterium
CAACACCGGCGCGGCGTTCAGCTTCCTCGCCGAGGCGGGCGGCTGGCAGCGCTGGTTCTTCGCCGGCGTGGCGCTCGCGATCTGCGGGGTGCTGGTGGTGATGCTGCGCCGCAGCCACGACAACCGCACCGTCGCCGTGGCGCTGGCCCTGGTGATCGGGGGCGCCGTGGGCAACCTTTTCGACCGCGTGCGCCTTGGCTACGTGGTCGACTTCGTCCAGCTCCACATCCCGGGGTCGGGCCTGCCGCCCTGGCCCGCCTTCAACATCGCCGACTCCGCCATCTGCATCGGCGTGGCTTTCCTCCTCTGGGACAGCCTGCGCTCGGGTTCAAGCGCCGCCGCCGAGCCCCGCCAGGAGAAATCGTGAACGCTCCCCAACCCGACGACGCCGTCGAGATCCTGCTCGCGAAACCGCGCGGGTTCTGCGCCGGCGTCGATCGCGCCATCGCCATCGTCGAGCGCGCCCTCGAGCAGCACGGCGCCCCGATCTACGTGCGCCACGAGATCGTGCACAACAAGTTCGTGGTCGACGACCTCCGGGGCAAGGGAGCCGTGTTCGTGGAGGAACTGGACGAGGTGCCCTCGGGCGCCACCGTCATCTTCTCCGCCCATGGCGTCCCCCTGGAGGTGCGGCGGGCCGCCGACGCCCGCGGGCTCAAGGTGTTCGACGCCACCTGTCCGCTGGTGACCAAGGTGCACGTCGAGGTCTCCCGCATGCGCGACCAGGGGCGGGAGGTGGTCATGATCGGCCACGAAGGCCACCCCGAGGCCGAGGGGACGATGGGGCAATCGGAGTCGGGGATGTACCTGGTGGAGAGCGAGGCGGACGTCGAGCGCCTGCAGGTGGCCGACCCCACGCGGCTCGCCTACGTGACCCAGACCACGCTCTCCATGGACGACTGCGCCCGGATCATCGGGGCGTTGAGGGCGCGCTTCCCGGGCATCGTGGGGCCCAAGAAGGACGACATCTGCTACGCCACCCAGAACCGCCAGGACGCGGTCAAGTTCATGGCTCCCCGGTGCGACGTGGTGATCGTCGTGGGCTCCCCGAACAGCTCCAATTCCAACCGGCTGCGTGAAGTGGCGCGCAACCTCGGGCGCGAATCGTACCTGGTGGACAGTGCCGCCGAGCTCCAGGCCGAGTGGATCGAGGGCAAACGCACCATCGGCGTGACCGCCGGCGCCTCCGCGCCGGAAGTCCTTGTTCACGAAGTGATTTTGCGCCTGCAGGCCCTGGGCGCGCAGCGCGTGCGCGAGCTGGACGGAATCACCGAGGCGGTGACCTTCCCGCTCCCCAAGGGGCTCTCCCCCCCCGCCGCCTGACCCCCGGGTGCCGCTGGCGCCCCCTTTCTTGCCGCCGGTCGGGTTGAGTTGTCCCGAGGGGCCCCCCCTCCTTAATCTTCGGCATCCATAAGGGAGGGGCCAGTGAACAAGACCCGTGGTTTCACGCTGATCGAGCTCATCATCGCCGTCGCCATCATCGGCATCCTGGTGGCGATCGCGGTGCCGTCCTACCAGAACCACCTGCGCAAGGGGCGCCGCGCCGAGGCGCAGAGCTTCCTCACGCAGGTCTCGCAGCGCCAGCAGCAATACCTGCTGGATGCCCGCACCTACGCGTTCGGCGCCACCGCGCTCTCCGACCTGGGGCTCACCCCCCCGGCCAGCGTCTCCACGTATTACGCGGTCTCGGTCACGGGTGCTTCCACGCCGCCCTCCTTCACCGTGACCGCGGATTCGTCCTCGAATCCGGTGCAGTCCCCCGACGGCACCCTCACGCTGACCCACACGGGCCAGAGGGCACGCCTGGTGGGCGGCGTCGACAAGGGGTGGTAGCCGTGCGCGCCCGCAGCCTCGCCCGCGCCCGCGGCTTCACCATGACCGAGCTGATGGTGGTGGTGGCGATCCTCGGCATCCTCGCCGCCGTCGCCGGACCCAACATGATCAACATGGTGCGCGCGCAGAAGGTAAAGACCGCCGCGTTCGACGTTTTCTCCAGCCTCAATTTCGCCCGCAGCGAGGCGATCAAGCGCAACCGCAGCGTCACCCTCACGCCCGTGGGCGGCAACTGGGCGAGCGGCTGGCAGATCGCCGACGGGGCCGGCACGACACTGCGCGACCAGGCGGGTTGGGACGACCTGGCGCTCACCGGTCCCGCCACCGTGATCTTCGCCTCGAACGGCCGCATCAGCACCCCGGCCGCGCAATTCAACCTTTCGGCCACCAATGTCGTGACGGCCAAGAATCGCTGCATCTCCCTCGACCTGAGCGGACGTGCGGTTTCCAGGGAGGGCGCATGCTGAACCGCCAGTCGGGCACCTCGATGGTGGAGGTGCTGGTCTCGATCGTGATCGTGGTGCTGGGCCTGCTCGGCCTCGCGGGACTGCAATCCCACGCGGCGCTCGCCCAGGCCGAGGCGTTCCAGCGCGCCCAGGCGATCGTGCTGCTGCAGGACATGACCGACCGCATCAACGCCAATCGCAACTACGCGGAGGCGTTCGTCACCGCGACGGAGCTGGGAACCGGCCTCACCATCGAGGATTGCACCGCCAAGACCGGCGCCGAGCGCGAGAAATGCGAATGGTCCAACGCGCTCCTCGGCGCTTCCGAGTCGGCCGGCGGTGTGAAAGTGGGCGCCATGACCGATGCCCGCGGCTGCATCACCCGGACGGTGGCGGCGAAGCCCCAAGAGTACGAGGTCGCCGTCGTATGGCAGGGCGTGACCCCGTCGAAGGCTCCGGGGACCACCTGCGGCCAGACGCGGTACGGCAGCGACGAGCGCTTCCGCCGCGCGTTGGTCACCACGGTGCGCATCGCCTGCCTCTACAACAATTCCACCACCGGCGTCTGTCTCTACCCTTGAGGAATCACGCCATGCCTTATGTACCGCAGCAACGCGCCTCCCGCCGGGACCAGCAGGGCCTGTCCCTGGTGGAGCTCCTGGTGGCGGTGACCCTGGGCCTGCTCCTGATGGCGGGCCTCGCCACCCTGTTCGCCAACACCAGCACCGCGCGCACCGAGCTCGAGCGCAACAGCCGCCAGATCGAGAACGGGCGCTTCGCGATGGAGATGATCACCGACGACCTGCGGCTGGCGGGCTTCTATGCCGAGCTGTCGCTCCCCGCGACCACCTACCCGGCCGCGATGCCGGACCCGTGCTCGGTCGACCCGGTCGAGTGGCGCGCGTCGCTCCAGATCGCGATCCAGCACTACGACAACGGCGCCGGCGTGCCGGGCTGCCTGGGCGTCGCGCCCCGGGCGGGCACCGACGTGGTGGTGGTGCGCCGGGTCTCCACCTGCGAGGCCGGCGTCGGCACCTGCCCCAACATGCTGGCGGGACTTCCCTACCTGCAGGTCGCCAAGTGCGGGACGCAGACCCTCGCCGACCGCAACATGCCCAACAGTCGCTACGTGCTCGAGAAGGCGGGCACCGGCGTCTTCGACCGGAAGGTGCGGGACTGCGCCAATACCGCCGGCGCCCGCCAGTACCTGGTGCGCGCGTATTACATCGCCAACGACAACGGCGCGGGCGTGTCGATCCCCACCCTCACGCGGGTCGATTTCAACGGCGTCGGCTACGACCGGCCGGTCCCCCTGGTGGAAGGCATCGAAGAGCTGAACGTCGAGTACGGCATCGACAACATCGGCACCGCCACGGACCTCACCTTCCTGGAAGGCAGCCCCGACGTCTACACGGCCGACCCGGCGACCTTCGCGGTGGCCGGCTGCATCAACTACTGCACCGCCGTGCACCACATGGGCAACATCGTGACCGCGCGCGTGAGCCTCCTCGCCC
Source organism: Burkholderiales bacterium (assembly GCA_038318025.1). Lineage (GTDB taxonomy): Bacteria > Pseudomonadota > Gammaproteobacteria > Burkholderiales > Usitatibacteraceae > Usitatibacter. The sequence goes on from JBBQBW010000347.1 coordinate 3,794, forward strand.
GCAACATCGAGGAGTCGCCGGGCTACACGGACACCAAGACCTACACCCTGGGCCGGGATGCCTCCGGCGCGGAGTTCATCGTCACGCCCGTCGACAAGAAGTACCGCCGCCACGCCT
>JBBQBW010000348.1:0-3893 GCA_038318025.1 Burkholderiales bacterium
CGCTGGCCCCCCCGAAAACACTTGTGCACTTTGCACGCGGCTGGCTGGCGGCGCGCACCGAAGCGGCGCTGCAGCCGGTGCCGGAGCACTTCGCGGGGTTGAGGAAGGCGCCGAAGCTCTGGAAGAAGTAGCCGCGACCGCGAACGGATTCAGGCGCGGGATCATGGCCCCCTTCGGGCCGCGCCGGGCGCGGTCGAGCTTCCATGCCCCGGCGTCATGGCACGGCCCCGCATTCTTCATTTGAGATTGTGGCGCGAGTGGGTTCCAATATCCCCATGACCGCACAGCGCCGCTCCATGCTCGTGCTGCTCCTCCTGAGCGGCCTCATCATCTCCACCTGCATGGGCCTGCGGCAAAGCCTCGGCCTCTTCATGCGCCCGATGACGCTGGACCTGGGCATCTCGGCGGCCACCTTCGGCTTCACCATCGCGTTGCAGAGCATCGTCTGGGGGCTGTCGCAGCCGTTCGTGGGCGCGCTCGCCGACCGGTACGGGCCGCGACCGGTGCTGGTGGGCACCTCGCTCACCTATGCCGCGGGCCTGCTGTTGCTGATGTCCGCCGGGGGACTGCCCGGGGGGCTGCACCTCGCGGGCCTGCTCATCGGCATCGGCGTCGCGGGAACCGGCTTCGGCGTCCTCATCGGCACGGTTTCGCGTGCCACGCCGCCGGAGAAACGCAGCCAGACCGTGGGGCTGGTGGCGGCCGTGGGATCCCTCGGCACCCTGGTGATCGCCCCCTTCGGCCAGTGGATGATCGATGGCCAGGGCTGGAAGTTCGCGATGGTCGTGTTCGCGGCGATGGCCGGATGCATCGCGCTCCTGTCGCTGCCGATTCGCGAGCAGCCGCTGCCGGAAGCCGCGTCGCGCTCGGCCGGACTCAAGCTCGGAGAGGCGATGCGGGAGGCGCTGGGCCACCGCGGCTACCTCTTAATGATGCTCGCCTTCTTCGCTTGCGGCTTCCAGCTGGTGTTCATCACCACGCACCTGCCGTCGTACCTCGCGCTCTGCGGCGTGGCGCCGGGGGTGGGCGCCATGGCGCTCGGGCTGATCGGGCTCTTCAACGCCATCGGCACCTACTGTTTCGGGCTCCTCGGGGCGCGCTACAGCCAGAAGCACCTGCTGGCGATGATCTATCTGCTGCGCACTCTCTTCATCGTGGTGTTCCTGATGGTGCCGATCTCCGAGGCCTCGACGCTGGCCTTCGCCGCGGCGATGGGCCTGCTGTGGCTGGGCGTGGTACCGCTCGTCACCGGGATCATCGGGCGCGTCTTCGGCCTCACCCACTTCAACACGCTCTACGGCATCGTCTTCCTCTCGCACCAGGTGGGCTCCTTCCTCGGCGCGTGGATGGGCGGCCTGGTCTTCGATGCCTACCGGACCTACGACGTGGCGTGGGGCGCGCTGATCGTGATCGGCCTGGCGGCGTTCACGCTGCAGTGGCTGATGGACGAGCGGCCGCCCGGGGGAGTCAAGGCGAAGCCTTCGCGGGCCGCACAGCCCGCCTGAGCGCGTCGCGAGCCAGGCCGCCAGTCCTGCACCGCCTTCGACTCCTTCACCACGCTCCCCCAGCGCACGATCGCGCCGTTGAGGCGGCCGCCTCGATGAACGCATCCCATTGGTGAATCAGTGCCGCAGCAGCTCGGTGAGCTCGTTGATGTCCCGCACCTCCTCGAGGCGCATCACGACCTCGATGATCCTTTCCGCCGGAACCTCCGGCAGCGCCCTTGTGAGCCGTCGGAACTTCGCAACGATCTTGTCCGGCGTCGGATAAAGCGTGTCGTGCTCGATGCCGCCCGCGTACACGGTGCCGTCGCGCTGCACCACCTCGATGTCGACGCGCTCGGGGTCCGCCGGCCGGGATTCGAGATGGATCTTTCCCGCGAGCGCCAGCACCTCGCGGTCGTCCACCGCGTCGTAGAAGTCGTGGTCCTCCACGGGGCGCCCGAGGAGCGCCGCCGCGGTGCAGAACCGCGCGCTCACCGCCGCCTGCAGGTGCGTGCGATAGGGGGCCACATTGGTGAATCCAGGATTGGTAAAGGTGAGCTCGGGGGCGCGGATCGTCACGCGCTCGATCTCGTCCACCGACACCTGAGACGCGATGCTGCGCGCCAGCGCGATCGGCGTCTGCGTGAAGATGCACACCGGGCATTCCTTGTAGACGGTCTCTTCGATGAGGTAGGTGCGGCCGAGGTCGCGCGTCGCCGCGGCGATGTCGGCGACCGAATTGGAGAACGCGCGATAGAAGCCCGCGGGCCCCTCGAAGGCTTCCGGCGAGGCCGTGGCACCGAGGCGCGCGAGCATCGCGGCGGTGACGCCGTTGCGGCTCGCCATGCCGACGTTGAGCTTCACCTCGTTGGTGCCCGAGAGATAGCCTTGCCCGAAGCCGTGCGCGAACACGGCGCCGCAGCCCAGCGCGTTCATGATGCCGGCGGTGTCGAGGCGGAACAGTTTCGCCGCCGTCGCCGCAGCGCCCACCGTACCGGCCACACCCGAGGCGCGGAAGCGCGGCAGCATCGCAGGGCCGCCCATGTAGACGCGTCCCGTGATTTCGTAGCCGGCGACGATGGCTTCGAGCACCGCGGCGCCGGAGAGCGCCTCCGCTTCCCCCACCGCGAGCGCCGTGGGGACGGTGAGTGCGCCGGGGTGCGACTTCTGCATGAAGTCGTCCTCCGAGCGCCCGTTGATGACGGTGGCGTTCGCGAAGGCGGCGTCGATCACGGGCACGCGCTCCTTGCGGCCGATGAGCGTCGCCGGCCCGGTGTTGCCCGCGATGAACGCGAGCGCGATCCCGGGCACTTGCAGCCCGCGCGCGGCGAGCCCCGTGCCGAGGCAATCGAGCAGCCGCAGCCTGGCCTTTTCAACCACGTTCGGGGAGAGGCGCGCCAGCGCGACGGCCTCGATAAACGTCGCGAACCGGCCGCTCACCGTATCCGGCGCGGGATGCGCCGCGGGCGATGCAGCGCGGGTTTTATCGGCGATGGTCGTAGCCATGGTCATTCCTTCCGTCGGCCAGCAGGCGGCCGAAGCCGCTGAAAGAGTGGCGCACCTGCGCCGTTCGCAACGCATTCCACATCATCGCCGCGGCGCTGGAGAACACGGGCTTGCCGAGGTCGCGCTCGAGCAGGTCCAGCACCGCGAGCGTGGGCATGCCGACGCCGCTCAGGAAGACGGCGTCGGCCTCGGGACGGTCCACCGAGCGCGCGAGCTGGAAGGCGCGCTCCGGGGTCTCGTCGTAGATATTGGTGACGTTGTGCAGGCGCCCGTGGCTCACCACCTCGAGCCCGTGGGCCTCTAGATGCGCCTTGCCCCGCAGGGTCATGTCCTCGCTGTAGGGGGTGCCCAGTGCCACGCGCTTCACGCCAAGGTGCTCGAAGGCGCGCACCACGCTGCCGAAAGCGGTGATGAGCGCAATGTCGTACTTGCGGCTCAGGCGCCCGATCAGCTCGCGCTCGCCCTCGCGTCCCAGCGTGTAGCTGGTGGCGGTGTGCGCCAGCACCATCACGTTCGGCTTCACGAGCGCCAGGAGTTGCGCGCATTCGTCGAGGTGCGCGATCTGGCTGCGGTTGCGTTCCTCCTGCCCCTGGAGCGAGCCGGTCACGCCGCCCGCCACCATGCGCGTGAAATGCAGCGACACGCCAGGGGGCGTGAGCATCGCCATCTCCGGCTCGGTGGTGGGGTTGCCCGGCGGGACCAGGAACCCGATGCGTGCTCTCCATCCCATCATCGGCGCCGTCTCCGTTCAGTCGGCGCGCGCCCCGGACTTCCTGATCATTTCCGCCCACTTCGCGATCTCGCTGCGGATGAGCGCGCCAAACTGCTGCGGGCTCGAGCTGAGCGGCTCGAGCCCGAGGCGCGCGAAGCGCTCGCGCACGGCCGGGTTCGCCACGGCGTCGT